>JAWBOZ010000018.1:0-10195 GCA_038825625.1 Methanomethylicia archaeon
AGGAGGATTGGCAATGTAAAAAATATTTCATACTGGAAAGAATATGGTAAAAGAGATGGAAACGAAGTTGATTTCGTAATTAGGAGTGGACCATACATAAAAGAGGTAATACAAGTAACATATGCAAACAGTAAAAGTGAAATCCACAATAGAGAAATAAAGGGTTTAATAAAAGCATCAAAAGAACTAAACTGTAAAAACCTGAAAATAATAACATGGGATTATGAAGGGGAAATAAATGTTGAAAACATAGAAATAAAATGCATACCACTATGGAAATGGTTAATAACATAAACCTATAATCAATGAATCATATAATCACCCTTTAATACAAGATATAATTCAATTATATTTGGTGTTAGAGGAAATTGTTTGAATATGAAGTTAAGATATGTGTGGATGATGTTAATTTAGATGAATTAAAGATGAAGTTGGAAAATATGGGATTTAAACGTCATGAAACAAGTTATGAGGAGGATCACTACATTGATTTCAGATCATGCAAAAATTATGTACAAGATTCTGCCCTTAGAATTAGAATTTCAAGATATAATGATGGGAAAATGGAATATAAGTTGACATTTAAAGGCCCGAGAATATCAAGAGATGTTAAGGCTAGAGAGGAGATTGAAGTGGAATTAAAAGATGAAAGGATGCTGGATGTTTTTAGGAAGCTTGGATTTAGAGATTTAATGGTTAAAAAGGTTAGGGAGAAATATTCCAATGGAGTATTAAACGTTTATATAGATGATGTTAAAGATCTAGGCAAATTTTTGGAGATTGAAATGATAAACCCAGAAAGCATTGAAGTATATATGGAGAATTTGAAGAACCTTCTCAAAACACTCGATCTAAAAGATAGAGAATTAATTTACCAAACATATTTAGAAATGATGGTTGAGAGATCCTATTGAATCCTAAATATATGCATCTCTTAGAATCCTCTTAACATCCTCCTCACTTAAATCACTCAAGAATTCCTCAAACCTAACCCCAACGGGAAACCACCCATGATGATGAAAATATAATCAAAATTACCGAAAACATTTTACATGCCTCAGAAAGTTTAAACCAGCATCAAATCTATCTCTAAAAACTTCATGTCCATCCAATAATTCAGCATCATAAACAATATTCCACCAATATATCCTAAGACATACAAAATATTAAATCCTCTTAAAAGAACATCAACAGCTTAGTAACATTTTGTACTCACAATTTGTGCGTTACAGTTAATTTCTTTTAATATAAACCTTTTACTGAGGTGAAATTGTATTGAAAAGTTTTGGTGGAGAAGTTGTAAAGCTTGGCAGAGTTGATGAAGACCTAAAATTATTGGATGGATGCATAGTTGAATGCTTGGAGGGATTTAATGAAGTTGAAGTTGATGGAAAATTGTATTGTGAAGGTTATGTGAAGTTTAAGTGTAGTTTGAAGACTAGAGCTATGAATATAAGTGATGGGAAGGTTGAGATTCAAGGAGATTTAAAGGTTTTTGAGGATATAACATCTGAAGATGCAAGTCTATTGGTAAATGGAAGTTTGGAAGCTGAAGAGATAGACATAGATAGAGGGTTATATGTGGGTGGAAATGTTAAATGTGTAAGGTTAGATGTGGGTGGAAAGGTGGAGATTAATGGAAGTTTAGAAGTGGAAACAGTGGATGTGGGAGGATCTTTAAGAGTTGATGGAGGTTTAAGGGCTTCTGAAGATGTGGATGTGGGTGGAACAGCAAATATAAGTGGTGGAGTTACATGCAGAAGTATTGAAGTGGGTGGAAGTTTAAGGATAAATGGAGATGTTAAAGCTGAAAAGATTGATGTGGGAGGATTATTTGAAGTGGAATCGAAATCAAAATTGGAGGTTAAATCGATAGATGTGGGTGGAAAATTAGAATCACATGGATACCTAAAATTCGATACAATTAATGTTGGTGGATCATTGAAAATAATTGAGGGGTGCGAGGGAGAGAAGGTTATTGTTGGAGGGAAAATAGTTGTGGAGGGACCTGCAAAGATAAAATCCATGGATATTGGTGGAAAAGCAGACATAAGGGGAAACTTCACTGGTGACGATGTGAAGATTGGAGGTAAAATGGAGGTGAGTGGGTGGATGAAGATTTCTGGGGGGATAAGGGTTGGAGGAATAATTAGGGTTAATGAAGATGTGGATGTTAAATGGCTTGAGGTTGGTGGAAAAGTTAAAGCAAGATCCATAATTGCAGAAGAATACATAGATGTGGGAGGAGAGATAGAAACAGATAATGGAGCTAAAGCAAAGATCATAAAATTGGGTAAGAGGGGAAAAGCTAAAGGACCATTAATTGGTGGGGAGATACATTTGGGAAGGGAATCTGAGGTTGAAGATATATATGCAGAGAATCTAGTTATGGGAAGTGAAAGTGAAGCAGAAAACATCTATGTTAAAACAGCCGTAATAAGAGATGAATGCACAATACATGGGAAAATATACTACACTGAGAAAATAGAGGTTGGAAGAAATGTTCACTTAACTTTTGAACCGCAAAAAGTTCAAGAGCTTCCAAAACCACCATTATGATGAAGAGTCATGAGCAAAAATAAGAAGAGAAGTAAATATGAAATATATATGGATGTTTTGGAAGCTATAGCATCAAATCATTATAATACAATAACAAGAATATCGTATAAAGCAAATATGCCACTGGATAGAGCAAAGGAAATCATAGAGTTAATGAAGATTAAAGGATTCATAAGGGAGGAAGATTTCAGTGGAAGGAAGAAATACTATATAACAGCATTAGGAGGGGGATTACTCCACGCACTAAAAACCGTAAAAAGATACCTCGAAGAAACATAACTTTACTACACACATATTTTCAGTACGATCCCAATATCGATGCAATTTTGAATCAACCATGAAAATAGGTGGAATTATAATAGATGTTAATTCCCCTACTAATACTGTTATATAGTAGGGGAATTACGAAGATGCAAAAAATAATTGAAAAAGACTCAACTAACAGATGAATTTTAAACTTGTAGTTTCTAGTTGGTTTGTCATAAAGTTTCTTTGTAGAAGAGAGATAATGAAAATAGAAGAGTTGAACAATCTTTTATTTTTATTGTAAAATATTAAATTGAAGAGGGTTGTGGGTTGAATGGAGATAATTTATTTAGGGTTTTTAGCCAGCTTATTGGCAGGTTTAGCTACGGGTATTGGAGCAATCCCCATATTTCTAAAGGAATCTTTCTCTGATGATACATTGGATGCTTTACTTGGTTTTGCTGCAGGAGTTATGTCAGCAGCTACAGCCTTCAGTCTTTTGGTTCCTGCAATTGATTTAAGTGGACCATGGATAGCTATGGGTGGCCTCATTATAGGTGCATTCTTACTACATTTTATTGATCGTTTTACTCCACATCTTCACCCCGTTGCAGGATTTGAAGGTCCATATTCAAAACTCTCAAAAGTTTGGCTTTTCATTATTGCTATGACTATTCATAATTTTCCAGAGGGTTTAGCTGTTGGTGTAAGTTTTGGTTCGGGTAATGTGGAAGCAGGTTTGATTGTAGCTACTGCAATTGGATTACAGAATGCGCCGGAAGGCTTAGCTGTAGCTCTCCCTCTTTTAAGAGAAAGATATAGTAGGTGGAAGGCTATTGGTTATGCTACTTTAACAGGTCTCATTGAACCTATTGGAGGTTTTCTCGGCATAGTACTAGTTTCTCTAGCTCATTCACTTCTCCCTTGGGGTTTAGCATTTGCAGCTGGAGCTATGCTCTTTATAGTTGTAGATGAAATGATTCCTGAAAGTCATCATAAGGGTTTTGGAAGGAAAGCTACCTTTGGTTTTATAAGTGGTTTTTCAATAATGATGCTCTTAGATAGTATATTTACATGAAATGAGAAGATTATTAATGAATTTTGGAATAAAGATTTTATGTTCTTTTTATTAGTATGGTGCTTGCGTTTAGTATTACGCTTATATCGCTTAATATCATGGATAAAGCTGCTATTTCAGGTTTTATGTAGAGTCCATATGAATTATATAGGATTCCAGCAGCTATTGGTATTAAGATTAAATTGTATATGAATGCCCACATTAAATTTTCAATAAACTTTCTCTTCACAATTTTACTTAAATCTATTAGTGTCAATAGATCTTTAAGTCTATTTCCAGTTAAAACAATATCTCCAGCTTCCCTTGAAATATCTGAGCCTCTACCCATAGCTATACCTAGATATGAAGTTGATATTGCTGGTGCATCGTTAACACCATCACCTACAAATGCTATTTTACCACCATTTCTCTGAAGTTTCTCTATGAGTTGCACTTTATCATCAGGTTTCATTTCAGAGTATGCTAAATCTAAATTAAAGATTTTTGAATAATAATTAACACTAGTTGGAATATCACCACTAACAATCCCCACTTTAAACCCACTTCTCTTAAGTTCTCTTATAACTGTTTTTGCATCAAATCTTAATTCATCTCCAATTTCCACTATGCCAACTATCATACCATTAATAGCTATAATTATTGGGGTTGCACCTCTTAAACCAATATCATTTATGATTTTCTCAACATTAGAATCTAAGTTTATTTCAAGTTTCTTCATGAATTCCCTATTTCCAGCAGCAATATTTACACCTTTAACAATCCCCATAACACCCATCCCAGGGAAATATTCATAATATTCTGGTTCAAAATATTCTATGCCCTTCTCTAAACAATATGTTAAAATTGCTTTTGCCAATGGATGTTCACTTCGTGATTCAATACTACATAGATAACTAAGTATTTCATTTTCATCCATAGACCCAAAAATATACAACCCCTTAAAAACTGGTTTTCCAATGGTTAAAGTTCCAGTTTTATCAAATAGAATGGCATCTAATTCTAAAATCCTTTCAAATACGTCTCCACGTCTTATCAATAAACCTCTTCTAGCAGCTTTTATAACAGCAAAGGATACAACCATGGGTATAGCTATTCCCAGTGCACATGGACAAGCAACTGCTAAAACAGATGCCGCAAATAAAACAGCCATTGAAGATTCACCAACCATAAACCACCAATATAAGAATGTAATTAATGCAATTGCCATAACACCATACGTGAATATTCCCACAGTTCTATCAGCCAATCTAGCAATCTTTGGTTTATAGAATTGCGCTTCTTTAACTGTTTCAACAATGTAGGAGAGCAAAGTATCTTTACCAACCCTAGTGGTTCTAACCCTTATAAACCCAGATGTAAGAGTACAACCAGCTAGAACAGGATCTCTATTCTCATCTTTCTTAAGTCTTGGCATTGGTTCACCAGTAAAACTAGATTCATCCACATAACCCCAGCCTTCCACCACTATTCCATCAACAGGAATTATTTCCCCGGTTTTAACTTCCACAATATCCCCTGGCTTCAAATTTGAAACATCAACTTCAATGATACTATTATCCATCACAACCCTAGCTTTACCATACATTAATCTAGCTAAATCTTCAATGTGTTTAGCAGCTCTACCCCTAAGTCTCTCCTCCAAATATATACCTAGACTCATAAATCCTGCAACTCCCGCTGATGCTTCAAAAAATGTATTGGATTGTACACCGCCTTCCAAGTGGGTTAATCCTAAAAGTCCAGTAAATCCAAATATTAAAGATGTTGTTGATGAAAGAGCTATTAGAGATTCCATGGTGGGGATAAATTTTGATAGTGCTCTAAACCCCCTAACCACAATGTCTCCTGAAAGTATCATTGTCATTATGGCAATAACTGCCAAAGGAAACTCATCTCTAACAATACCAAATTCAATAAACATCGAAATCGTTGAATAAACTATTACTATTAAACCAGTGATAAATGCCATTAACCTCCTAACCAGTACAAAACCTTCACGTTCACCCTTCACAGCAACTTCACTTAAAATATTAACATTTTTAAAACCAAACTTTGAAATTTCTTGAAGAATAATTCCAATATTAATTGTAAATGGATTATAAATGATTTTGACAAGTTCAGTTACAGGGGAAGCTCTACACTCAAAAATTCCAGGTAATAATAAAAGTTTAGATTCTAAGTAGTGTGCATATTCACTTAAATCACCTACAGCCACCACAATTTGCTCCTTAAGCACATCATAACCAACACTTCTTATAGCATGATATATATCCCTAGCTCTACAAACATCCACATCATACTCTACAATAGCATCTCCAGTTGTAATATCAACATCAAATTTTGAAACACCAAGTTTACCTAAGCTTCTCTGAATAGAATATACACATGTTGGACAGTCAACCCCAAGAACCTTAATTCTCTCCCTAGTAAACATGGAAATCAACCATTAAATATGGGGAAGCTACAATTTATGCATACCTATTGGACCATGCTTCAAATAGTATTCAGGATTCTCTTCAAAAACCCTTTTACAATGCATACTACAAAAGTAATATATCTTACCCTTATATATCGTTTTAAAAGGAGTTTTATTGGAGTCTACATCCATACCACACACCGGATCCACCACCTTCATACAAACACCCTCACTACAATAGAAGTGACAAATTAATAAATATTACCATAGTAATAAACACACTAATAACTTATTAACATAAATTGTATATTTAGTCTTGTGAATGGTGGTTTAAATGATAAATATATGTGTGGCAGCCCATAGTGAAGGTAGTAATAAGAGTTTAGCTTTGAGATTCATATCCAAATTACCTGAAAACTGTAGAATATTCCTCGGCGGTTATTGGGGTTTAATGAAGGATATTGCAGATGCAGCTCTAAATAGAGGTTTACAAGTAATATTCATTCTACCACTAGAACCTAAAGCAATACCACCAAAAAGTAAACTATCCATACCCATAGACACTGGACTAGATTATAGGAGTAGAAGCATAATACTAGTTAGAAATTCTGATGTAATTGTCTCATTAGGTGGTGAAATTGGAACCATAATTGAACTATTCCTAGCTTACTCCTACAGTAAACCCATAGCAATCTTAAGAAATACCAATATGAGCACAGACAACTTGGAGAAAGCATTCAAAATAATTTTGATAAAAGGATGCTGGCACCAATAATATATGTAGATACACCAGAAGAATTAGCGGAGAAAGCAATAGAATTAGCATTAAGGGAAAATTGACACTAAAACAAGTGTATATTTATATACATTATAATTTATAGGGATTATTCAATTTAGAATTGTATTAGATAAGCAAATTTAAATGAATGTGAATTCTTAATATAATTGATGAAACATTCCCCCAGACAAATCCAATTTAAAACCATTGGACATTTAATAATTGTTCCAGCATATGTTAACGGTATGGGTCCCTACGATTTCTGGATTGATACTGGAGGCCCAGGACTAACACTACTCAAATGCTTCGTAAATGAATTAGGACTCAAAATAATAGATACTGGAAGGAGGGGGATTGGTGCTGGTGGAGAAGTACCAATACACATAACCAATGTGGATTCCTTTGAATTTGCTGGTATAAGATTTAGGAATATTAAAGCCACAGTTTTAGATATAACTACAGATGAGAAATTCAAACATAGACTCTATGGATGTATAGGGTATGAATTGTTGAAGGATTATAGGATATGTATAGACTACGTGAATAAGAAGATCACTATAATAAAACCGAGAAGGATCATGGAGAAATAAACGTTTACCCACATAATCTATGAAGATTTATCAACAAACCCTTTAAGAATTTTGGAGAGGAGACGTTTATTTAAGAATGCAGGTGGATTCTCAATAAGAATTTTGTAAACGAAATCTTCACTTAAACGCATAATCCTTATGAAAGCCGGCCAATCAATAACTGTTTCTGAAAAGAATTTATCACCAACATTCCTAGCCAATAGGATCCTTCCACGCCTACAAAATTTTGCAGCCCTACCTGAAACTATAACATTACCCACAGCTGTTGCCCTAGCTTTAAAACCATTATTAAATGGATATTTAGCTCTAGTTAAAGCAACAACATAAATCATATCACCCCTATCTGGATGAACCTTCCAATACTTATCATGAATTATAGCTGAAACAAGATTCTCAATCTCAATATTGGAACAAGATGGATAAACCTTCCTAAAATGAACCTTCAAACTTTCAAAAGACATTTAACCCCATAATACAAACTTTAAAAACCAAAATATAAGGAATAATTAATGGGATGTCAGATACCCTAGAATTCTTCACAAATCAGTTGACATGACTTTCATCATCCAAAGAAAACTAATTTAAACCTAAAGAAAAATCTTTCCACAAGCCATTTAAATTCATCCAACAAATCTAAGTAAATGATGATTTTATGCATGGGAAAATTGGAATAATATCCGATACCCATGATAGACTTCAAATGATAGATGAAGCCGTAAAGAATTTAAATGATGAAAATGTTGAATACGTTCTCCACGCTGGAGATTACATAGCACCCTTCGCAGTCTCACGATTCAAACCATTAAAAGCAAAATTAATAGGCGTATTTGGAAACAATGATGGAGATCAAAACCTAATTAGAAGGAGATTCAACGAATTAAACGGAGAAATACATGGAAGATTTGCAGAACTAAAAATCAACGATCTAAAAATAGCATTAATACATGGAGACGATGAAACCCTACTAAAAGCCCTAATAAACTCAAACTACTTCAACATTGTAATCCACGGCCACACACATAAAGCAGAAACCTACACCATTGGAAAAACACTAGTAATAAATCCAGGGGAAGTATGTGGATACCTAACGGGAAAATCCACCATAGCCATCCTCAACACCAAAACCATGAAAATCGAAATCATAAACCTATATGAATAAACAAATATAAATGGAGAGCCCAGCCCTTCCCTACCAAGATTTACCCAAAATAAAAGATGAAAGTAAAAAGTTAATTTGTGATAGATGTTTAACCGAATTGGGCTTAAAAGAAGACTAAAATTATATAAAGTCCTAATTTTAAACTTCTATCTTGTGGAGAGGGAAAGGCTAGTTCAAGATATACTTGAAAGAGTAAGGGAGGCAAAAAGGAGTAATAATTGGGATTATATTAACTCTAGATCGTTGAGAAGTAGGCTTAGTTGGTATGAGGAAAATAAGAGTAGGTTAAACTTCCAAGGTACGGATGTAAGAAAGGCTTACATGCTTCTTCTAACTAGATTTGTAGAAAGTGGAGCAAGACCAGAAGAGCTTCCTATTGTTTATGAGGATGAGAGAAGGATTGTTTGGAGATCGTATAATTGGTGTCCTGTTTTAGAAGCTTGTAAAAGGGATGAATTTGATACAAGGGAGGTTTGTAGGAAAGGATATGAAAAATCCGTTCAAGCATTAATTGAAAAAATTAATCCAAAGTTGCAATTTTCTCGAAACTATGAGAGAATAAGGCCTTACGCTGAATATTGCGAAGAAATTATCGAATTAATTGAGTAGTTAAACGATAATATTAACGGAAATAAAATTTGATGTCATAAGAAAATATCTCAAGAGGAATTAGATGGGATCCAAACGATTAAGTTAGTTACCAAAGTTCAGGTCTTTTACTATACCTTACCTTTCCCAATTCGTCTTTATCGAATTTCCAAAATCCTTCTTCTGAACTAGTCTCAAGAACGCTACCAATACTTAATCCCTTCAAACTCTTAATTCTCACCCTTACTCTTATGGTAACCCTTTAATTCCTCCATGATCTTCTTAAGAACCTCTAAACTATACACTCTACCAATGCGTTTATATGTAATCAATTGCATACAACCAATCTTTTTCAAGACCCTCGAATCTGTTTTCATTACATCAATATAAAAACTTATTGATATAAAATGGTGTGGCCGTAAATTAAAAATACAATTAATCCTTTCTCCACTAAAGACTTGAGAAGCGGTGCAAGCGTTAAAGAGCCGAAAGAATAAAAACTTTTACTCCATGTTTAGATAAGCTTTTTAATTCATTTCCATCTGAACGTATTCTTAACTGGCCTATCAGGAACAGGTAAGACAACTTTAGCAAAGTGGATTCTAGAAACATGGTTTACTCATTAGAACAGACTAATTTCCTTCTCATTTCACTGGAGAGAAGTATTGAGAGTTATGCTTATAAGAATATCGTATTAATCTTCTAATAATTAAGCTTATATTTAAATTTATAGAATTATTATTTCTAAATATTTATAAGTTTATGGAATTTATATTTCTAT
>JAWBOZ010000019.1:0-10122 GCA_038825625.1 Methanomethylicia archaeon
TTAAACCTCTTAGTTTATGTAGGTTTGTATAATTCATGGAGGTTTAGGCATGTCAAAGTCAGCTAAGAAATGTGTTCATGAATGGGTTAGACACCCAAAGTATATTACTGATAAGAGTGGGAGGATTCTTGGGATAGAGTATTATTGGCAATGTAAGCATTGTGGAATTATTACCAATGAGAATCCTTGGAAGAGTTAAATTCCAAATAATTTAAAGTAACATTAATATTGGTATTGTTTATAAATATATTCTATGGTTGAATTTGATATTGCAATATTGAATGGTATTATAGTTGATGGTTCTGGCAATCCTTGGTTTAAAGCAAATATAGCTATTAAAGATGGTAAGATCTCATCAATCTCAAAACACTCTATATTTAAGGCTGAGAAAATTGTTGATGCCAGTGGATTAATTGTTTCTCCAGGTTTTATTGATATTCATAGTCATTCCGATGTCACTTTACTTGCGGATCCATTGGCTGAGAGTAAAGTTATGCAGGGTGTTACATTGGAGGTTGTTGGTAATTGTGGTAGCTCTGCAGCTCCTGTATATGGTGAATTTTCCATTAATCGTATGCGTAGGAGGCTTGCCGAGTATGGTTTAAAACTTGAATGGAGTAGTATGCATGAATATTTATCCTCTATGGAGAGTAAGGGTGTTTCAATTAATGTTGCTACACTTGTGGGTCATGGTCAAATAAGATCTTGTGTTATGGGTTTTGAAGCGCATGAACCAAGTGGAGATGAATTGAACGAAATGAAATCACTTCTTAAGGAGGCTTTGAATGATGGCGCCTTTGGAATGTCCAGTGGACTTGTTTATGCTCCTGGAAGATTTGCTAAAACTGAGGAGTTGGTTGAGCTTTGTAAGGTTGTGGCTGATTATAATGGTCTTTATGCATCTCACATAAGAGGTGAACGTGAAACAATTATAGATGCTTTGAATGAAGCCATTTACATTGCTGATAAATCTGGTGTTAGAGTTCAGATATCCCATCATCCACCTAAGATTGGTGCCTTCGGTAAATCTGTGGAGACTTTGAAAATTATTGAGGAAGCTCGTAATAGAGGTTTAGATGTTACATGTGATTTCCATCCATATATTGCAGGTTCAACAAGTCTCAGTGCATTACTCCCAGCATGGGTTCAAGAGGGTGGATCCACCAAGATCATCTCCAGATTAAATGACTCTGAATTGAGAATTAAAATAAAAGAGGATATGATTTTAGAACCTGTTCCAGGTCCAGGTCCATGTGGACTTGTAAAGAGAGGATTATGGAACATGGTCTATCTAAGTGAATGCAATAAGAATAGGGATCTGATTGGCAAGAGTTTTGATGAGATTGCTAAAATTAGAAATGTGGACCCGTTCGAAGCATATTTTGATATACTGTTGGAGGAGAATTTGAGTGGTAGTATTATTGGATTTTATTATGATGAAAATGATATTAGGAATGTTGCTTTAAGCCCATTTTCCATGGTTGGATCTGATGGTTATGCCGTAAGTCCACGTGGAGTATTGTTTAGAGAGGCTGGACATCCTAGAAGTTATGGCACCTTCCCAATGATTATAAGAAAGTATGTTAGAGGCGAATCTAGAAGTGAATTAAATTATGATTGTGGATCTAAAATAATGTCTCTTGAAACTGCCATTATGAAAATGACTTCCATACCAGCTTCTAGAATTAATATTTGGGATAGAGGTTTAATTCATGAAGGTTTTTGGGCTGATATAGTAATATTTAATTATGATCTTATTAGTGATAAAGCAACATATTTCAATCCTCAAGTATTCCCTGTAGGGGTGGAATACGTTATTGTTAATGGTGTAATAGTTGTAAATAAAGGTGTTCACACAGGTTTAAGGTCTGGGAAAGTTTTGAGGCATCGATCACTTACTGAAGACTAATCTTCCATTCTCCACTATTACCTTCCCATCTATTTCAACTCTAGGTTTATATACTACTAAATCCATGTGGATATCACATTTAACTTTTCCACCATAATATATGTTATCCCCTAAAGCTATATGCAAATTCCCATAAGCTTTCTTCTCCTCCTGCCAGTAATCATTTAGCCTAGCATTTTTATTTACGCCTATTCCGAATTCAGCGAAATTATCTAGATTTGGAGTATTCCTAATCATTTCCAATAATTTTTCAGCTTCCTTTCCACCAGTAACCTCCACAACCCTTCCATCCTTTACCACAATTTTTATTGGCTCAATAGGCTTTCCCATATATGCTATTGGACCATCAACAATCACTATACCGTTAGCCGTACCCTCAATTGGTGTATATGATACTTCACCATCAGAAAATGCTGCTGATTCCCCTGGTTTAATAGCAAAACCGGCTTCAATTATTACTCTTGAACCCTTAACATTTGCTTCAATATTTGTTCCAAGTTTTGTAGTAACCTTTATCCTTTCTCCACGCATAAATTCAGCGAGCTTTTTAGCGTAACTGTATACTTCATCGTAATTTGCCAGTGCAGCACCACTAATATAATTGTCTAATGGTCTTAAAACCATGGACATATACCTAATCCTTTTATCCCGAAGTAGTCTTGCAACTTCAGGGTCGTATGAGGGTGCCGCAGTCTTCTTAGTCATGCCTATAACTACATCCACATACTCTAAACTTGCTTGAATGGGTTTGGGGAGTGTTGTATGAGATTTCCAGCTGCTTGGAATCATGGTTATGATTGGTGTAGCTTTAGCATTCATTGCTTCGTTGAATAATGCTTTTGCCATAATCATTTCGGAGTCTTCATCTACTACTATCATAATCTTCTCATTCTCTCTTACTGCCAACAATTTATTTATTATCAATTTCGATACTCTATTTACACGTTCCTCTATGTTTTCACTCATGAAATAAGCTATGCCATAATTATTTAAATTGTTTTCTAGATTTACAGTAATAATATTATTTAATTCCTTTATTCAATATTTACGTTTGATAGCCCTTGATGGATTTCTGTGTAATTGGGCATTTAACTTTGGATGAAATTGTTAGAGGGTTGAGTTTTAAGAGGTCTATGGGTGGTACAGCATATTATTCTAGTATTGTAGCTAAAATTCTTGGTTGGAACTGTAGGTTGATATCAAAAG
The DNA here is from genome assembly GCA_038825625.1 of Methanomethylicia archaeon. GTDB lineage: Archaea > Thermoproteota > Methanomethylicia > Culexarchaeales > Culexarchaeaceae > JAWBOZ01. The sequence goes on from JAWBOZ010000019.1 coordinate 3,116, forward strand.
TTGGTTTTGATTTTCCACGTGAATACCTAGAGTTTCTAGAATCTTTTGGGATAGATACTTCTAGAGTTATATTTGAAAACCTGTCTTCAACATCCTTCCTACTCAGGTATAATGGGGATAGAATTATTAGACTTATGGGTAGATGTAGCGACATATATATAAGTGATCTAAGTAGCATGGTTAATGAAAATGTGGTTGTGCATATAGGACCAGTTGCTGGCGAGGTCTCGATGGACATAGTTAAATATGTTCATGAGAATTCCAAATTGTGTTCAGTTGATTTGCAAGGGTTTATAAGATTTTTTGATTCTTATGGTTTTATTAAACTCGTTAGGCCAATTTTTATTGATGAGTTGTTTGAGTACACTGATGTTTTACATTGCGATTTTGTTGAAGCATCCGTGGTTACTGGAATTGTTGACCCAGTTAAAGCTGCTAGATATCTTTCTAATAAATATGGATTGATTGTATTATTAACTATGGGGCGTGAAGGTATGTATCTTGCTTATGACGACCTCATTTACCATATACCATCAATAGTTGATTCAGTTGTTGAAGAAACTGGTGCTGGTGATATTTGTACAACAGCTTTTCTATACCTGTATAATTTAAGTGGTGACCTTCTTAAATCTGCTATTTTCTCCTCCTCTTTAACTTCGGTTTATATTGAATCTGGAAATCTACTTGAAGTTGGTAATAAAGTTAAGATCAACGCTAAAATGGATTTATTGAAGTCTCTTGTTAAGATTATTTAAAGTTCCATGTAGATGGTCTTTACTTGATGTATTTCTTTTAAACCTCTTATTCTTCCAATTAACCCTGTTATTCTATCATTACTTCCATCCACAATAAGTATTTCCAAACAATATTTCTGGTTTACGTGTCTATGTATATTTTCAATTATTGCATCATCAAATTCATGTCTAATTTCGCTTAACTTTGAATCTACATTTCTCCTGTTATAATCGTATGTTACCATTATGGTTGCAGCAATTCTCTCCTTTTCTATTTTTGATATTTCTGCTTCTGCAATTAAACTTCTAATAGCATCTCTAAATGCTTCTGACCTACTATAGTATCCACGTGTTTTAATGAATTCATCAAATCTAGTTAATAGATCATCCGGTATTGTTATGCTTACAACAGTCATATGCACCACCTAAATATTAACATTTAAATACTAAAATATTATTACAATAATATTTTAACCTTAAGTTTATAGCACAAATTTAATATTTGTTAATATTGATATGTTCTAGATTTAAATGGGAATTGTAGGTGATGGTAGAGGTAAGTTTTGGTTTTCAATAGTTATAATCCTACTTTCCGCAATTCTTCTTGTTAGCATATTTAATATCTTTTCTTATTTAGATTTTCCAATGATCCTTCCATTTATTATTGATGGAGAGGCTTCCTTTTCCAAATTTCTACATATTTCAGTAGTTATCTTCGTTGGAGGCCTAATTGGTTTTTTGGGATTTAAGGAATTAATTTTTGAAAGGAAATTTTCTATTGAAATTTTGATGTCCATTGCTGCATTTGGAGCTTTATATCTGAATTTGCCCTTTGAGGCAACAATAGTTCTTCTCTTATTTTCTATTTCAGAATATCTTGAAATCCTTATTGAAGATAGAGTTAGGAGGCATATAGAATCTTTATCAAAATTGCTTCCAAATAAAGCTAGGATTTTAATTGATGATCATGAAGAGTATGTTGACCTAAACCTCATATCTATTGGCGATGTAGTTCTAGTTAAACCTGGAGAAAGATTCCCCTTTGATGGTGTGATTATTGATGGTCAATCCATGGTGGATCAATCAATAGTTACTGGTGAATCTAATCCAGTATTGATTAAGTCTGGTGATAGTGTTTATGCTGGCACATTAAATATTGATGGTGTGATTAAGGTACAAGTTAGTAGAAGAGTTAATGAATCCTTTATTTCAAGGGTTATAAACCTTGTTATGGAAGCTAGATCTAGAAAGGCTGTTATGGAGAGATTAGTTGATAAATTTTCTAGGTTTTATGTTCCAATTATAATTTTTTCTTCGGTATTGACTGTTACTATTAGTCCAATATTTTTCGGTGGATCTATGGATTCATGGTTGTATAAGTCACTGATATTAATCGTTATTTCTTGTCCAAGTGCATTTATAATATCTGTTCCAGCAACAATTTTCATTGCAATAATTGTTGCATCAAAACGTGGAATTCTTGTTAAAGGTGGAATTTATTTGGAGACTATGTATAGGGTTAAAGCTATATTATTTGATAAGACTGGAACATTAACTTTAGGTTTTCCGAAAATACATAATATTAAAACTCTCAATAAAGTTGATGATGAAATTTTAATGTACGTTGCTGCTTTAGAACGTTTTTCTAATCATCCGATAGCTAAAGCAATTGTTAAAGAAGCTTCTAGGAGGAATTTACCGTTTGAAGGGCTTCGTGTTGAAGGTGTTAAAGAGTTTCCTGGTGAGGGAATTATAGGTTATGTTAATGGTTTAGAGGTTATTGTTGGAAGTTTGAATGTAATGTTAAAGTACTCTTGTAATTGTGAGAATTCTTCTATAATATTTGATAATGATGCTCACATGTTTATATGTGTGTCAATTAATAGGTCTATTAATGCATCTATTTGTTTCTTTGATGATGTAAGGAAAGAAGCTAAGTTTACAATAGAAAGCTTGATTAATTTAGGGGTCAAACCCATGCTTATTACTGGTGATAAATTTGATATAGCAATGGATGTTGCCAGTGCACTTGGTATAAGTGAAGTTTATGCTAATTTATCTCCTGAAGAAAAATTGAAGGTTATTAAAGATGTTAAGGGTAAATATGGATTTGTAGCTATGGTTGGTGATGGTGTTAATGATGCTCCTGCATTGGCTGCTTCTGATGTTGGTATTGCTATGGGTAGTGGAGTTGATGTGGCATTGGAATCTGCTGATGTAGTATTGGTTAGAAATAAATTGAATCTTATACAATATTTGGTTAGTTTAAGTAGAAAAACCATGAGTATAGCTAAGCAAAATGTTTTTGTATCCATTGTGGTGAAAATGCTTCTCGGCTTATTTGGATTCTTAGGTTTAATTCCGCTGTGGTTTATAGTGGCTATAGGTGATGATGGTCTAACTCTTTTAGTATTACTAAATTCTCTACGTTTAACTAAATTAAGGTGTGATTAATAATATTTAGTTTTTCCGACACCATTATACTCGAAATTATAGTTTAGATCAAACTGTTTAAAAGCCATATTACAATGATCCCCATCTGGAAGAATATTAATTGAATAAATGCTTTTTTTAGATTTCTTTCTTTTTGTAATTCTGGTATTATTTCTGATGCTGCTAGGTATATGAATCCTCCACAAGCTATCGGTATTATCATCAAACTAATATTTTCAATATTTAAATATGCTATTTGAATTATTAATAATCCTATGAATGATGTTAATGCTGAAGTTAAATTTAGTATTAACGCTTTTACAGCTTTTATTCCACTATAGATTAATATTCCGAAATCTCCTATTTCTTGTGGTAGTTCATGGAATAGTACTGCAATGGTAGTTGTTATTCCAAGTTCAATTGATGTTAAATATGATGCTGAAATTATCATTCCATCAATGAAATTATGTATGGCATCACCAATTACGTTTAATGTTACTAACTCTTTCATTTCCCTTTTGTTCAGTCTTCTGCATTCTTCCTCTATTTCTTCGCTATGGCCATGGCCATGATACCAATATATGAATCTTTCAAGGATGAAGAATGATACAAATCCAGTGGTTATGTATATAAAAGTCTGTAGTTCCTCAATAGATGATCTACTTATCTCGATGGCTTCGGGAAGTAAATCCAATAATGCTGATCCCAATATGACTCCTCCACTAAAACCCAGTAATATAAAGAGTATTTTGTGCAATCTTTCTTCTTTTAATGATAATGCAAAAATTCCAATTAATGATAGCAAACTTATAATTGTAACCGATATGAGTGAAAACATTAATTCATTGGCAATATACACGTAAATTATTTTATTCTGCATACATATATCTATTAATGATAGTTATGTCAAGTTTTGATAAGGTGTATAATTCTTTAGCTAGTATTTATGATTCGAAATATCCACATAATCCTGGTGGTGTAATGCGTTTTCATTTAAGTAAGATTCAATGTGAAATGAAGGTTTCAATAGTTGAAGCTTTCATTAGACTCGCATATGATAATGGTGTTAAAGTTGATGAAGTTGAAGAATTGATTTCTCCGGTAAATCATTTGATGAAGCTGTTAAAATTGCTGCGTCAAATATTTCTTGGTGGGATAAATTGATTAATGAAAGTTTAAACTTGATAATGAAATCTTCTAGAGGCATTGAGGAAATTGAACTTGAAGATCTCATGAAAAATGTATAGGGTAAAGCTTGGTGATATGATGCTTGTTACAACTCCATATATTCCAGGTTACAAGATTATTGAGGTGGTAGGGCCAGTTTATGGTTTAACTATTAGAACCAGAGGTCTTGGAGGTAGGTTTGCTGCTACGATAGAAGCGCTTTTTGGTGGTGAAATTACAGCTTTTGTATATGAGTTTGAGAAGGCTAGGATTGAAGCTCTTCTTAGACTTATAGATAAAGCCAGAAAGCTTGGTGCTAATGCTATTATTGATTTGGATTTTGAGACTACTGATATACTTGCTGGTTCAGCTATTGCTTTTTCAGTTTATGGTACTGCGGTTAAAGTTGTAAGAGAGAGTTAAGCGGAAAATATAATTTGTGCTTGTGTTCACATTTAGATTGTGAGTGTTGGTAAACGTATTGTGAATTTAATTCTTGAGAGTGGTAGTTGTAGTTGGGGTAAATGTTATTTTTGTGGTTGGGGTAAGCGTAGTGTTAAGTGTTCATTGGATGAATTGAAGGGTAGGGTATTTAATTTTCTTAGTTCTAAGCGTAAGGAGGGTAAAATAGATTTATTGAAGATTTTCTCTTCTGGCAGCTTTCTTGATGTCAAACAGTTTCCAGATGAATTTATTATTTGGCTTATTCGTTTATGTGAGAATTTTGGTATTGATGAGCTTGTAGTTGAATCTAGACCTGAATATATTCTTGAGGATAGATTAAAATTGCTTTCGAGCATTAGGGTTAAAGTTACTGTTGCAATGGGTTTGGAAATAGCTGATGACGATATTCTTCTCAATTATTATAATAAGGGTTTAAGGGTTAAGTGTATCATAGAGGCTGTGAAAGTTTTGAGGGGTTTAGGTTTTGGTGTTAGGCTTTATGTTTTGGTTAATGGTCATCCATACTTATATTTGAATCCAGATTTTCATAAAAGAGTTTTTGATGATAGTGTTAGATTAGCTGTAGATCTTGCTGATAGTGTTGTTATCATTAATTCTTATCCGCATGTTGGGTCGCAGCTCTGGGAGGATTGGATTAGAGGGGTTTGGAAACCTTTTGATGAAGAACAATTTTACGATTTTGTGGGTAAATGGTTAAATCATCCTAAAGTTGAATTTGATTTTAACAATTTGAATTTCATTCCGAAGTTTCCAAAAGATAAGCAAGTTTTTATTCATGGTGTTGGTCACGAATGTTTGGTTCATCCACACTATGAAGTTTGGCAAGATTATATTGTTAGATTTTATAAGCCTCCTAAACATAAAGATGTGGGGTTATTTCTACCTTGTGCTTATAAGAAGCCTTATACTAGATCTAAAACTTGGAGGGCAATTCTTAATGCTCTATCTAAACTTGAATTCCTTTCAAGAATACATTTAATTGCTGTGAGTAGTCCTGGTGTAATTCCATATGAATTCATAAATTATTACCCATTTCAATCATATGATTGGCCTGAATGGTTGGAAACTGATGATGTTAAGAGGGAGTATATTGATGTTACTAGGATTCGTGTAAGAAATTATTTGAATAAACATGGTTCTAATTATAAATTATTTTTTGCATATTTTAGGCCAAATGCTGAAACTTTGACTGCCATTAGATATGCATTTTCAGATTTAGGGTTGATGAATAAGCTTAAGATAGTTATTGATGAAGATTTGGCTGGGGAGATTGATGCTGAAGGATTTAAACCTATGGTTGCTCATAATAAAGCTTTAGAAAAGCTTACAAAAACTTTAAAAGATAATATTATCAGTTTTAACTAAATTTGGTGACGTGGATTGGTTGTGGATTTAAAGGATCTTAGTGATATGGAGAAGCATTATTTAGCTAGTTCATTTAAGGGTTTGAAGAATTATAGCTTATTGAGTATTATTGCATCTATATTTCTTGGTTTTAGTGTAATGTGGATTATGATGAGAAGTATTAGACGAATGTTTGGAGCTATAGTTATTCCGCTAGGCTTATTTCCCCTGATAATATTGTTATTTATGGCTTTGATTGGATGCATATTATTGCTTATTGCAGTATATCTGTATTTGTTTGACTCCATGAGGAATCTATCTAACTATAATGTTAATTATTCTTCTGTTTCTTCCATAGTTAAGATAGGATATCTTGGTGGTGTAATATCATTAATTGCTGGTTTCCTAACAATACCATTAATTATTTTGAGCTATTTATTGATACCTATTGGTTTACTTCTTTTGATTGTTGGCAAGATTGGATTGGTAATTATTTTATTTAAATTAGGTGGGGATTTTGGTGAAGCATTATTCATAGGTTCAGCAATAATTTATCTTATTGGGATACTCATACTTCCAATAGATTTTGTTGCAGCCATATTACTATACTCTGCTTCGAATGGTATGCTTAATAAGATTAAATTATATGCTCCATCGCCCAGTACTCAAGTTGTTTAAACCAATAAATAATTAATGTTATATTGTACTTCTCTAGATTTGTTTTTGGAGATCTAATTGAGACATCCATTGTTGAGTACTCATGGTAGTACTGTATTTCTATTGGGGAATGAAGCTATTGCCCGTGGAGCTATTGAAGCTGGTATAGGTTTTGCTAGTGCTTATCCTGGGACACCATCCACTGAG
>JAWBOZ010000020.1:0-9856 GCA_038825625.1 Methanomethylicia archaeon
TTTTCTCATCATTTTCTGCTGAGCATCTTTAAATATGTGCGGGCCCACCGGGATTTGAACCCGGGGCCTCTGGCTCCGGAGGCCAGCGCTCCATCCAAACTGAGCTATGGGCCCAAATTTTACCTATTCGAACCTTCACATCTCTTATGAATTTTGGAAATTTTAGCTGCAAGTATAAACTTTTAAAGAGGGCTTTTAAGCTTTATGAAGGTTTTGAAGGGTTGGTTCTTATGGAGATTTATAATTCTAGTTGAAGATACTCCCTTTATTTTTGGCATAAATTGGCTTAAGTTTATTTGGAGCTTTTATGGGTTGTTTAAAATTGAGTGGAGTCAAATGAATGAGCATTTATAATTTTTCAGCAAGGTGGTGGTTATTTTGGAACTGTTTACTCTTAAGGTTACTTTGAATGTTATGGGCATGATCTGAATATTGTATGGGGCATTAAATTTAGGTGTGTTTAATTAATGTTTATAGCTTTCAAATTATATTTATTATTTGGTGTTTTGTTTGGGTAGGATTGATAGGGGTGTTAATTGCAGTATTGTGGGTTGTGGTAATGGTGCTGTTAGGTCTATGTCTCTTGTTGAGGTTTCTAAAGCTATTTCAAATCTTGGTTTGAGTTTGGGTTCTAATGCTCCCCGTAGGGTTTATCTTTGTGAGGTTCATTATAAGGCTGTTAAGAAGTTTTTGAAGAAGGAGAGGATGTATGATCGTTGGAGGCTTGGCTGATAGGGTGAATATTCCTTCATTGGAGGAGGAAGAGGAGGAGGTTTCTGAAGAGTTTGAGGAGGAAGAGTTAGAGGTTGTTCCAATAAGTGTTGAGGAGCCTAGGAATACTGGTGAATGTTTACTTTTAGCTGTGGTTTATGATGGTTCTGTGGGTAGGGCTTTATGTAAACTTTATGATCCTTCTAATGGTAGGATATATTATTGGCATGATAATACCGGCCATATGCCATACTGCTTTACGGATCTAAATCCTGATCAGGTTAAGAGGCATGTTGTGGTTACCCATCGCGGATTTAAGGATGTTTTTTATGTGGAGAAGTATGATCCCATTAGGGATAGGGTTGTTAAGCTCTCTAAGATTGTTGCTTCAGATCCATTGGCTATTGGTGGTAGGAGGAAGAGTATTAGGGATCTTCTGCCTAAGGCTTGGGAGGCTTGGATACCTTATAATAACTGTTATATTTATGATATGGGTCTTATACCGGGATTATATTATAGGGTTTTGGATGGCAATCTGGTTCCTGTTGAACGTGAGCTTCCCATGGATATTGTTGAAGAGATTTTGGGATTGTTTAGGGGTGAGCCCAGTGAGGTTTCGGATATTGTTAAGGGTTGGCTTCCAATATTCCTTCTACCAGTTCCAGATATCCCACGTTTAGCCATTGATATTGAGGTTTTATCCACTGCTGATAGGATTCCTGAGCCCTCCATAGCTGAGGAACCTGTGATATGTGTTTCCTGTGTTTCTTCCAGTGGTTTGAGGAGGATCATGATGTTTAGGAGGGATGGTGTGGATTTGGGTGTTAGACCTGAAACTCTTCCAAGCGATTTGAATATTGAGTTTTATGATGATGAAGCTCAAATGTTATTGGAGGTTTTTAAGCTCATAACTTCCCACCCTATAATTGTGACTTTTAATGGTGACGATTTTGATCTGAATTATTTGAGGCATAGAGCTTCTAAGATTGGTATTAAACGTGAGAGCATCCCACTTGCCATGGGTAGGAATTATGTGGATGTTGTTCCAGGAGTCCATATAGATTTGTATAAGCTTTTCAGTAATCGCTCCATCCAGGTTTACGCCTTTGGTAATAGGTATAAGGATGCCACCTTAGATGCCATTTCCACATCCCTCCTCGGTGTTGGTAAGATAGTTCTTGATAAGCTTATTGGTGAGTTATCATATTATGATCTTGCAGCATACTGTTTTAGGGATGCTGAGATAACCCTTAGATTAACCACATTTAACGATTCAGTTTTGATGAAGCTCATACTATTGCTTATGAGGATTAGTAAGCTTAGTATGGGTGATGTTGTTCGTAGGGGGGTTTCAGTTTGGATTAGGAATATGCTCTACTTTGAGCATAGGAAGCGTAATTATCTCATCCCATCAAAGGAGGATATTTTGGCTGCTAAGGGTGAATCATATACTAAAGCTTTGATTAAGGGTAAGAAGTATATGGGTGCCATAGTCATTGAACCTAAGCCGGGAGTATACTTCAATGTAACTGTTTTGGATTTCGCCTCCCTATATCCATCTGTTGTTTTTAGGTGGAATCTATCTTATGAAACCATAAATTGTGGTCATGAGGAATGTAGATCCAATAGGGTTCCTGATCTACCCCACTGGATATGTACTAAGAGGATGGGCTTATCCTCCACAATTATTGGTATGCTTAGGAACATTAGGGTTTACTGGTTTAAATCTAAGGCTAGGGATAAGGGCTTAAGTAACCATGTTAGAGCATGGTATTCTGTTGTGGATCAAGGTTTAAAGGTCTTCTTGAATGCCAGTTATGGTGTTATGGGTGATGAAAACTTCCCACTATACTGTCCACCAGTGGCTGAAAGTATTACCGCCATTGGTAGATACATTATTTCCAAGACCATGGAGAAGGCTAGATCCCTAGGGGTTAATGTGCTTTATGGTGATACTGACAGCATATTCCTATATCAACCAGGTGTGGAGCAGGTTAAGGGGCTTATTGACTGGTCCATTAAAGAGTTTAGGATTGATCTGGATGTGGATAAGGTTTATAGGTATGTGACTTTTTCAGGGCTTAAGAAGAATTATCTTGGAGTCTTTAATGATGGCTCAGTGGATGTTAAGGGTCTTCTTGGTAAGAAGAGGAATACACCTGAATTTCTTAAGAAATTGTTCTTGGATGTTGTTGATATCTTGGGTGTTGTTCAGTCTCCAAGGGATTTTGAGGAGGCTAAAGCCAAAATTAAATCTGTGGTTAAGGAGTATTATTTGAAATTGAAGTGTAGGGAGCTGAACCTTGACGATCTTGCCTTTAGAGTTAAATTGTCTAGGAATCTAGACCATTATGTTAAGACTACACCACAACATGTTAAAGCTGCAAAGCTCCTTGAGAAATTTCAATCTAGGAAGCTTGGTGCCGGAGACATAATCTCTTATGTTAAGGTTAGGGGGGATATTGGCGTTAAACCCATTCAGCTCGCTAGAATTGATGAGGTGGATGTGGAGAAGTATGTGGGTCATATGGAGAGCACTTTGAGGCAGATCTTGGAGGCTATTGGCATAAATTTGGATGAGATCTTAGGTTTTAGGAGTTTGGATTCATTCTTTAAGAGGTAGGTGGAGTCCTCCTCTCCACAATATATGCTCCTAAAACTCCACCTAAGATTTGTACGCTACATAACTCTATTAGTAGTGTTAGTGGGATCCCCCTAGCAATCCCCATAAATAGTAGTAGATTCACCAGTATTGCTGATGCTCCAACATTTACACCAATCTTCATCCTATCTCTGTAAGCTATTCTACAAACCATATAGCTTGCCCATATTGTGGAGGCTAGGTATGTTATGATCATTATTGGCTCAGCCATGTATAGGATGTTTTCCATCCCCTCAGCCAAGTATGATATTAAAACTATGATCATCCATCCTGGAGCATTTGCCAATAATGCCCCTGCTATATATTCCTCAAGTCTAGGCATCCTATAAACCATTCAAATCTCCTCAACACTTATTTACATGTTTGTTCAATTTTAATATGAGCATTTCGGGTGTATTTATGAGTGAAGTTTTGAAAGGATTTTTGGAGGATAATCGTATTATTGATAGAGTTAAGTTTGAAGATTACTTATCCGTATATTTTGATGTTAGACCAGCATCCTTCTTCACCATAATAGCTGAATTACCCAATGCTGAGGAGCTTGGAGCTAAGATTGATTCTGAATGTAAAGATGATTTAATGGTTATTTTGTCAACAAGGGATATTCAGTTGAGGGGTCAATTAATAATGGATCTGAGGCATAAGATTGAGAAGCTCTTTAAAAGGTATGTTTTAGATTCAGATATCTTTAAGGCACATGTGGATTGGGCTAAGAAGCTTGGATTAAGGGTGGATATGGATAGGGTTAGGCCAAGTATATGTGAAGTATACCTGTTTAAGGATAAGAATATTGGTAAGAGGCTTAAAGACTTATTTTATGTTAGGAGGGAGATTAGGAAGGCAATATATCAGATGCCAAACATAAGTTTACCACCATCACTATTAACATATCCTGAGGAGCTTTCATCAAAATTTGTAAGTGAATTAGGTCACATACTTGGCTATCCTGAATGCTGTATTAAACGTTACTCTGAGGAGAGGGCATCAGGAATTTATGTTGAAGGCAGAATCTCAGAGCAGATAAAGAATTTAAGGAATGCTGGGGATAAACCAAACATATTCTCATTCTTCTCAAGCAATTTTATACCTCACGATCCAAAATGTGAGAAGGCTGGTGAATTGGGATATAAATTGTATGAGATTTTGAGGGATAAGCTTCCAGGTTTACATGAACGCTACTATAAATTGTTGGAGGAAAATGTTAGTACAGCTGAAAACTTCCCTGAAATAATTAAGAGTTATAGGCAACGTGTGGATTCCCGTGCAAAGGATTTAATTATGCATTTGTGAGAGAAAGATTAATTTCCCAATAGTTGAATTAAATTATTATAGGGTGTGTGTTTTGGCATATATAAATCTCGATATAACACCTGAGAGGAGGAAGGAACTTATAGATAAAATTGCCACTGAAATTGTTAAGCGTGGTCTTGAAACTCCTGCAATAATGCTTCTTGAAACGTTTAAACCCTTAAGTTTTATTGGAGCTGAATTGGCAGTATTCTATTTGTATCCATATGTTAAAGCTATAACCACAAGTTCATTGGTGGATGAGGTTACAGCGATATTTCATGATAGGTCTGCTGTGGAGGAATTGATTAAACGTATTGAGGAACTTGTGGAGGTTGAGAAGGAGAAGGAGAGGGCTGCTAAGGAGGCTAAGAAGAAGGCTAAACAGATGGTTAAAAGTGATGAGAGGAAGAGGAAGTGGTGGATCTTCGGTAGTTAGATCATTCTTTCTCAATGGTTTCTGTGGTCATTTCCTTACACCATTCAAGGATCTCATTATTCACTTCTTCTCTAAAGGGGGCTTCAATGGTTACAATGAATACTTTATGATCCTTATATCCTTCCTCAAGCCATTCATTGTCGAAGGATATTATGTATACTGGTAATTCCACTATTACGGTTTTTTGTTGTGTCCTCTCTATTGTGAATTTTGAGTATACATTGTATTCTTCGCTGGATAGGGGTAATGGTATCTCCATGGGGTATACGTCTCTTATTATTATGAAATCAGAACTTTTTATATTCCATTTCTCCATGGCTTCCTTCGCAGCTTCTTTTACGGCTTCTTCTAAACTTGATTCAATCTCCCTATGTATGCTTACATTCCCCTCTTCCGATAATATTATGATACTCTTCAATCACATTCCTCCATGGCTTTTAGAATATGTTCTTTAGCCTTATTTATATCCACTTGTCCCTTCTCATTTAATGGTGCTCTCGACATAACATATTTTATCTCATTCTTCTCATTCTGTATGAATACTTGTGGTATATCTATTCCTCCATACTCATTTTTCACACCATATTTATCTAGGAATTCATAATCTTCCTCCTTAAATTCCACCTCAATTCCCTTCTCCTTTGAAAGTTCTGTAACAGCCTTTTTAACGTATTTTGATGCTTCCTCCCATGATGCCAATACCACTATTATCTTTTTCGCAGACATCCCATACACCTTACCTAATGGTTTATTCGGTGGCAAATATTTATCCTTTTAGTTTCAAAATATACGAAAGTTTATTTATAGCTTTTTTGAGAGTTTCTTAGGATCCCTTATGAGTGAAAGTGAGGTTGTGGATGTATCAAGTATACCTGAAGATGTAAAGCATAGGATCGTTTATGAGTGGGTTAAATACCATATAACCTTAGATGAATTGGCTAATAAGTATGGTTTAACTTGGGAGCAAGTTTTCGAGATTATAAAGTCTGCACCCACAACATATCTTTGGACTAAACCTAAATACTAATTTGTATGCGCAACTCATCTATAGCGGCTTCTTCACATGTCAGTGCTTTGCCCCATAATCATTGTTGCGCAGTTTACATATTCTTGGGAGAAGCTCCTGCATCCATTGAATTATAGGGGAGGAGATTTCTATTTAAACTTATCCATTCTGAAGATGCTTGTGGAGGCTCAGTTGGTCTAACGTCTTCATAAGTTCTCAGAACCCGAGTTCCTCCTCATAGCCCAAACTATTTATCTATTTAGTGGTAAATTAATTTAGTGTTTATGTTAGATGTGCTTAAGGGTCTTGATGGTGGAACTTATACGCTTATAGTTAGGGTTTTGGATCCTTTAGATATTAGGATTGGATGTTTAGGTTATGTGAAGTTTGATGTGGGTGTATATACTTATACTGGTTCAGCTTTGAGTAGGAGGCTTGGATTATACCATAGGGTTTCAAGGCATCTTAATCGTGTTAAGAGGGTTAGATGGCATATTGATCACCTTTTAAATAGTGGTGGGGTTTCTGTTTATGCCATATGTGTTTCGCATAGTTTATTTAGGTTTGAATGTTCTGTGGCGGAGAGAATTATGGATGTATTGGGTGGTGTTCCAATAAATGGTTTTGGATGTTCTGATTGTAATTGTAAGAGTCACCTACACTTTTTCGGCCATATTAATCCCATGGAGCTCTTAAACATGGTTTTCAATGTTTATTCTAATCTTGGATTAAATCCTGTTAAGATAGTTTATGATGCTTAACTCATTCTCATTAATAGTATTTGTTTGAATATTATGTCTCCATATAGGAGTGTTATTACTATGCCTATACTCATGAATACTATTAATGGTAGGGCTGGTGTAACCCATATGTGGCGATGAATCTTCCCCTCTTCAAATAATTTAACAATTTCTCTCAGCTTCTCTTCTCCCATGGATGCTCCAATCTTTATATTCAGTTTTCTTTTAATGGAGTTTTCCTCCACAATTATTTCTTCAATGGGATACTTGTATTTCTCATTCTTCAACTTCTCTAATGGTATTCTATATCCTGTGGCTATGGCTAGGATCTTCTTTAAAATGCTCTCATCTTCAAGTCCTTGAAAGATCCTTTCACCATTAACGATTTTAATGGTGTTTTTGATTATTAGATATATTGCTGGTGTTGTTGAGATTATTATTGAATTATTGAATGTGGATATGGGTGTTATTGGATGTGTGTTGAGTTTTATTGTTAAATTTTCTGGTAGTGTTGGTATTAGTATGCTTAATGCTATTAATGCTTTTGCATCTGCTCCACCAAACATATCAATCTTATATAGTGTTAATCCCAATATTGTGGAGAAGGTTATGGATATGGCTGTAAACATGATCCATAAGTTATCCATACCCCTAACATTAAATTCCAATAATAGTAATGGTACACCTATTATAACCATGGCCATCCATATTTTATCACTTATTTCCCTACTCTTCCAATCTTGCCATGAAGCTATTGTGAAGCATAATCCCGCAATAATGTATCTGACATAATAAATCTCATTAAACATTAATATCAAAATATAATTTTGCATTTACCTATATTTAATCTATCTAGATGAAAGATTTATTTATGTGATTTCTATGTAAAGTTAATGGTGTATCTGGATTTGAAATTTAAGTCTGGTGTATCGAAGCTTCTCACATGCCCTAAATGTGGCTTCAAATTTGATTTAACATATTCGAGGACATTCTCTTGTGGCGGTTGCCAATACTCTGTTTTTGGTTCTTGTGGCTATGCTAAATGTCCAAAGTGTGGTCATGAATTCCCATTGGAGTAGTTTTGGTGTAGGTGTTAAATAGTTTTTCAAATCTATTTAATGGTGGTTGAATTTAAGTCTGTGGAATTCTCCCTATACCTTACCTTATCCATATTGATATCATTTAGTTGTGTAACCATTTTTGGATTCCTCATTTATAATAAATTCACATTTGTTGGTGAGAATAATAAGTTTCTATGTTCATTACTTTATTCATATGTTGATGAAGCTTTAACTTTAAAGAATATTCCAGGATTATTGGAATTTAGGGTTTCCATAGATTTGCCGTCTAGGTTTTCCACATATCCATACATAATTGAGTTGAAAAGTTCTAATGGTGTGGGTATGATTGTTGTTGGTGAAGGCTCCTCCTCATATGCCATTAAGCTTCCAAGTGTTGTTCGTGTGGCTGATGGTTACGTAAGGTCCTTTGGTGGCAGAATCCAGTTGTTAATGGTTTTTCATGGGGATTTTGTGGAGCTATATATAATTGGTGGTTGAAGTGTCCACATCCATTGAATTTTCTGTTTCAACAATAATATTCCTTTTCGCATTAATATTCTCATTAAATAATTTCATAATTACTGGGGATTTGATTCGTAGGAGCATTATGGATTCATATGAAGCTTCATTTATTAAGAGCATATTATTGCCTATGATTTTTGGTGATTGGAAGATTGAGTTAAAATTTAATTCAGCCGGTGTTTCTGAAATGGATTTATCTCTTAAGGATTATGGTTTTGAAGGTGATTTTAAGATTCTGATAATTCCAATAAAAATTTTTAATAAAGGTGTTGAGGGGCTGGATAAATCTAGAGTCTACTCCTCCATATTCCTCAATTTTCATGGGGAGATATATTTCATAATAGTTTTGAGGTGTGATTCTTGAGGTGTGGGACATTATTTAGCTTTGAAGCCATGCTTGCATTACTAATAATATTGTCCTCCATAGTTTTTGCTGATAGCATTATATGTGTATGGCATCCATTTAGGCGTGGTGGAGGCTTATTGGATGAAACAAGCATTTTATCCCTCATATTTTCACTGGATACTTCAGGGGTTTTGGAGGAGATTTCCATTAGTGGCAATTACACTCGTTTATGTGATTTATTGGCTTCATATTTTAATGTGAGTTTTGTTTTTAGGGTTTTTGATGGGTTTAATGGTGATCTTATTTTTGATAATTCATTTAAACCAGATTTTTCAAGGGGTTTTTACTATTACTATTTCTCCACATCAAAAAGTAGGGTTTTCATAATCTTTATAGGTGTTTTATTTGAAGGGTGAAGCATTCCTAATATCTTCATTGATATTGGCTTTAATCATAATCTTCTTCAGCATACATGCATTCACAATCTCTCCAAAGACCTTTGAATCCATTGATGATGAGATTCTATACATACATGCTATTAACAGATTTATAGATAGATACTTCATTTATACACTTCAAGATTATCCATTGGATTCCATGCATATTGAACTTTCATTCAATTTGTTGAAGAATATGTTTTTGAAATTTAATTCATCATTAAATGTTAATGATATCTCATTTCACAGGATCCTTACTCATACAAATTATAATTCTTCCCGCTCCAATGTTGTTTGCTTCATAGAATTTTCCATGGGTGTGGGTAAGACCCTTTTTAAGCGTAATCTAAACTATAATCTGACTTTATCCATTTCAAAATGTGTATTTAATGGTTCAAGCATATTCTTATATTATGATTTCTATGAGGATTCCATGAGAATTTCTCCGAGGAAAGCATTTGTCTGGCTTTATTTTAATGGTTCATGGGTTAAGGTTGATTTTAAACCTTTCATGGATGGTTTAATATTTATATCTTGGTCTATGGATGCTCCATCCCTCATCCTATTGGATTTTGTTAGTTTTAAGGGTGTTAGGGTATGTGCATTGTATAGGTTTAGAGATTGATTTCTCATCCCATAAGTTTT
>JAWBOZ010000021.1:0-3265 GCA_038825625.1 Methanomethylicia archaeon
ATCATTAAGCTCCCTTAAAATCAACTGCCTATTCTCACTCAATACTTTAGATCTCTCAACCAGCTCATTATATGTTGATGTAAAGTTGTTATACATCTTCTCAGCCTCCATGGAAACCGGGCCTATAGCATCCAATCTAGCATCAATGAAGATTATTTCAGAACTTATTTCATCCAAACCCCTAACAGAACTTGGCATTAAACCAAGCTTCTCAGCTTCAGTCCTAAGAAGTTTAAGCTCTTCCTCCATGGAATTCAATTCCCTCTCCCTACCCCTAATCTCAGAGGATAAATCATCAATCCTATACTCCAAAACAGCCTTTGAAGACACTTTATCCACATAACTCTTAAACAAACTTTCAAAACGCTTATAATTATTCTCTAGATTCATCTTAAGTTTAGAAAATCTTGACATGGCATCATCAAAATCAGCCACCCCAGAAGATCTACCTGAAGCCTCCAATCTACCAATAAGCCTAGAACACTCCAAAAGTAGATCCACAATCCTCCTCCTCTCAACATCCAATTCACCCATAGCATTCTCCAATCCACTAATCTCCACATCAACCCTGCCAAGCCTATCCATAAGATTCTTAAGCCTATCCTTTAAACCATCAATCTTAATTTTAAGTTCATTTATTGAAGAAGATTTACGGTTAACCTTAGCCCATGCAAACTCAACTTCTAAACTGGATCTACGTGAGAGAAGATCACTTCTAACCTTAAACTTCTCATACTCACTACGCCAATACTCTAAATTGGCTTTAGCATTCTCAAGGAGGGAATTAACTTCAGCTTCATCACGTAGAACACTCTCCAATCTACTCTTAACATCCACAACCCTCTCCCTATAACGAGTTAAACCAACAGCATCTTCAAAAAGCTTCAATTTATCCTTGGAAGATACAACAACGAATTCTTCCACCATATTCTGATGCATAATAACAAACATGTTATCTGGATTAAAACCGAAGGCTTTCAACAGCTCCTGAACCTCACCCCTACTATACTCGACACCATTAACCTCAAACCAGTATGAACCATCAATTCTAAGATACCTTGAAATCCTAATAATATCTGAACGAATCTTTGGATAAGGTCTCCCCCTACCCCTCACACTATTATCAATAAGGACACTAACCCTAGCAAGTTTAGAACCCCAACGTATTAAATCCCTTAAACGCCTACTACGCTCAGTATATTGAGCTCCAAGAGCAATGGAAATACCTAGTAAGATTGAAGATTTACCGGACCCGTTAGGACCAGTAACAATGTTTAAACCTGAACCTAAAGGTATTCTGCCAAACTCATAAGACATAAAATTCTCCAAGACAACTTCACGAATAAACATCCCACAACCCCATACAATATAAATTATGACCTAATTTAGGATATATTTTATGAGTATCCTTAAAATAATTGTTAATGGTGTGGATAAATGGTACTAGCCGCAAAAATATTCAAAGTAAATGAAGAAATAAATTTGAGAAGCATGGCGCAGAAATTATCAAACTACCACATTGAAGAAGAAATTGGAGAAGAAACAAAATTGGTAACAGAAATAACTGACCTAGACCTGGTGGGTGAAACCCTAACTGGAACATACATTGAAGACAACATGATATATGTGAATAGGAGAGGTGAAAGGATACCCACAATAATAACCATGGAAGCACCATTCAAAATCAATAAACATGAAGAGAAACTACTATTAACAATAATAGGTAAGAAGAACTGGGCAAACCATGTGGCAAACGAATTAAGCAAGATAATATTCATAACCATAGGAGCCATAGTGGAAGCAAAAATAAATCCAGAAACCCTTAGAAAATATCATGAAGAAAACCCTGAAGCAACAAAGGTAATATTCTTCGACAATGTAGATATACCAAACATAAATAAGCTAAGCCTATATGGAGAAGACCTAAAAAACACATCACTATACATGCAATACCTATCACATGGAACAATATGGTATATAGTGGCAACATCAAAGAAATATGGATACATAATAGGATTAACAAGAAACTGTGTGGTAACATCATTCAGCAAAATAAGTGAATACGAACTACTAAAATTCATAGAGGAAGAGATATATCCATTAATAGAGTAAATATTTATCCATGAGCAAAGAGGCTAAAATAGGTAGAATAATAATTGCCAGATTAAGAGAGAATGAAGATTTAACACAAGAGATAATGAGGATAATAGATGAGAGGAAAGTATCATCAGGACAATTAATGGTTATAGGAGCTTTAAAAAGAGCTAGATTCGGAATATACGTTAACGGAGAATATAAAGTAATAGAGAAAACAGGACATCTAGAAATAGTTTCATGCATTGGAAACATAGCTGAAGACGAAAATGGGAAAATAATACATGCCCACATAACAATATCAGGGGAGGATGGAATATGCTATGGAGGACACCTAATGAAAGACTGCATAATAAACCCCACAGCAGAATTAACCATAATAGAGGGAGAAAACCTAAAGATAACTAGAAAACTAGATGAGAAAACAAAACTAAAATTGTTACAACCATAGTTAAGCCAAATCATCCAGAGGAATGGAGTAAAGAGACATATTCTTTCTAAGCCAAGTGGAGAGATCCCTAGCATAGTGACCCACTGGATAAACCCTACTGGGCTTAGCCCTCTCAATATAAGAAACTAATTGATTAAAATCAGCATGACTACTCAATGGAAAAGAAGCATCATAATTTGGAAAACTATAAAGAATAGACCAACCCGTGGCTAAAGCCTTAACCATACCCATGGAGGAAGCAACCCTAAAAACATCATGATTAGAAGTGACTAAAGGTAGAGACATAGATTTAAAAGCATCCTTACCATCATCAGAAGCCAAAGAAATATAATTCAGATCAACCCCAGCAAAACGATAAACCTCATTAACCCTAGCAATTCTAGAATCCACCAAAACCTCCATACCCAAAAAACCATTAATTAATGCAATAATCTCCTGAGCCTTACCAACAGTATAAGCCTTAAAAACAGGCGGTTTACCAACTTTAACACATGAATCCACAAACCCAGACAAATCTTCATAAACACTCCACCTATCAGGAAAAATTATTCTGGGATTACCATAAGTTGCATCAATAATCAATTCATCACACTCAACAATCTCACCAGCACGCGTTATTAAAGTATCCACAAGATTCAGATCACCAGTATAAACTATTGAGGAGGAAAATTTTTCAAACCTAAATTGCAATGACCCGAGAATGTGACCAGCATCATAAAC
>JAWBOZ010000021.1:3275-9785 GCA_038825625.1 Methanomethylicia archaeon
GGCTAAACCTCTGCCCATTCATAAAGGCGTGATGAGACCTACCAACACTACGATTAGAATAAGCCTCATAAAGCTTGAAGGTGTGATGGGAAGCCAACTTATACTTACCACAACGTAGCCCAGCTATGTGATCACCATGAGCATGACTAACTAAAACAATATCCCCATAAACATCCTTAGAAGTTGGATCAATGGAAAAGGAGAAATCATCAAGAATTATTAGGATACCATTAAACCCATGAACACTCCAAAACCTAGTTATATCCCATCAATTACTCTCCTTCAATAAATCACTTAAAGACTTCTTCTCACCCTTACGTACATACTGTATCTTTGTTGGAAATCTAACATTCAAACCGAAATTTAAAAATACTTCGTTAAGAGAATACTCATCAATACTACCTTCAATCTTACCGGATTCAATAAGCCTACCCAAAGCTTCAATAATATTCTTAGCTTCATTGGGATACTGAGCTTCAGCACACCTCAACAATTCCCTAGCCCTCTCAGTCAACCTATCCATCAAAATACTCCTATAATCAATCTTCGATTCAACCCTCTTGGAGGATTCAATTGCACTAGCTTTCCTAAGCATCTTCTTAAGCTTAAGAAGTTCAAGCTCAACATCATCACTACTCAAAATTACACCTCAAACATAATACAAACAAATAACAATAAAAACTTATTTGAAGACACCATTCAACAAATTTATTAAATTGATTGAACAGTATTATGATTGATGTAAATGACAATTAGAATATACTGTGAGAGATGTGGATTCGTATTTTATAGAGGAGACGAATTAGCAAACCCGCAGGAAATAATAAAGAGGTATGGTGGGAAATGCCCAAAATGCTATAAACCATTACGATTAAATCCAAGTAATGTACAAATAAAACCAACAAACCAAACATAACCCTATACCAGTAATAAATGGAAAATTCAATGAACCTAACAGAAAAGGTGATGATTAAACAATTCATTAATGGAAATTATTTTATTTAAGGGTATTTATGAATATAAGTTATGAAAATAGAGGAGAAATAAGGGAATGAGCAGAATAATACATGCAATATTTAGATCACAGTGCCCAAATTGCAATGGAGATATAACAGATGTAAGATTGAAACATAGGATACCATGCAAGAAATGCATACCAATAGATGATGAAGAAATAATACAAGAAATATCAAAACTAAATATTAACGATGTTAGGAGAAGAATCCTAGAATACCTAAAAACTTATGGAACAACAAAGAATTATGGGGAAATGCTTGAAATAGAAGAGAAGGTGGATGAGATAGAAGAATTATTTAAAGAAGCTTCTGGAAGCAAGTTTTGGAGCGCACAAAGAGCATGGTGTAAGAGAGCTCTAAGTGGAAAAAGCTTTGCAATAATAGCCCCAACAGGCATGGGTAAAACAAGTTTCGGAATAATCTTTGCAATATACTTAGCAAAAAACAATAGGAAGTCATTCATAATACTACCTACATCACTATTAACACAACAAGTACAACAAAGGATAGAACAATATTTGGAAAGACTTGGATTAAAAGGTGTAAGAGTTGCAGCATACCATTCACTAATGACGGAAAGAGAAAAGAAGGAAATGCTTGGGAAAATATGTGAAAACAATTTCGACATATTGGTAACAACATCATATTTCTTATCAAGAAACTATGAGAAAATAGTTGAGAACAATTTTGACATGATATTCGTGGATGATGTGGACTCATTTGTGAGAACATCGAAAAATGTAGATAGAGTCTTAAGATTACTAGGAATACCACAAAGGGAAATAGATGAAGCATACAGAATAATAAATGGTGGCAGAGGGGAGCAAAATAAGGAAAACAATGCAGAAATCAAAGGAAAACATGGAACATTAATAGTTTCAGGAGCATCCATAAAAGCTAGAAGAACCAAGAGGATAAAGCTCATAAGAGAAATACTTGGATTTGAAATAGGTGGGAGAATAGAGGGTTTCAGAAACATCATAGACACTTATGTGAAAATTGGAAGGAATGAGGATATACTAGATAAAATGGTGAAAATTGTAAAAGAACTTGGAAATGGAGGATTAATATTCATACCAATAGATAAGGGAGTAGAATATGTGAAGAAGGTTGTGGAAAAATTAAATGAAAATAATATAAAAGCTGCATCAGCTACACAAGCGAAAAAGAGGTTACTAGAGAGATTTAGGAATGGAGAATATGATGTATTGGTGGGGATAGCATCATTTAGAAGCCCATTGACAAGAGGAATAGACCTACCGGAAACAGTTAAATACGCATTATTTGTTGGCATACCAAAAATAAAGATATCACTGGAAATAATTGATTTTAGACCATACAAAGCAATAATACTATTAAGCAATATAAGAGACCACGTAAAAACAGATAAAGAGAGAGACATCATAGATAAACAAATATCCGAAATAAGAAGATTTTTCACAACAATTAGAGAAGAAGACCTAATGGAAATAATAGAAGCAACAAAATCAAATGTAAAAGTTGAAGGGTACAAAGGAAGACTGCAACAAATAATACAAAAAACAATAAGAATCGTTAGAGATATGCTTAGTAGGAGAGAAATAAGATCAAGCATAGTTAAGAGCCCATACCTAGAAATAGAGGACGATGAAAAACTAACAATAACAGTACCAGATATAGTGGCATTTCTACAAGCCTCTGGAAGAACATCAAGACTATATGCTGGAGGAGTCTCAAAGGGGTTAACAGTGACAATAGTGGATAGTGAAAAAGCATTCAACGGACTATTAAGAGGATTAAAATGGTACATAGAAGATGCTGAATTCAAGAAATATAATAAGAAGGAAATAAAGATGATAATTAGAGAGATAAATGAGGAAAGAGATAGAATAAAGAGGATAATACGGGGAGAAATAAGTGGAGAAGTAAAGGAAATAGTGAAAACAGCACTATTAATAGTTGAATCACCACATAAAGCAACAACAATAGCTAGATTCTTCGGAACACCACAAAGAAGAATTATAGATGAATTAACAGTATTGGAAGTGAGTACAGGCAATTACATATTAAACATAGCATCAACAGCTGGACACTTATTTGACCTAACAGTTGAAGAGGGATATTATGGAGTAATAGAGGAAGACGACAAACTAATACCAATATACGATACAATAAGAAGATGCAGAAAATGTAATAGGAATGTAACTGAAACAGGAGAAATATGCAATATATGCAAAAGTAAACTGGAGAATAAGAGGAAAATAATAGAAGCACTTAAAAAGGTGGCAAAAGAGGTGGATGTGCTAATAATAGCCACAGACGATGATTCAGAGGGTGAGAAGATAGGGTGGGATATAGCGCAAATACTATCACCATACGTGAAAGAGATAAAGAGAATAAGATTCCATGAAGTAACTACAAGAGCACTAAGGGAAGCTCTACAAAAACTTGGAGAAATAGACGCAAGAATGGTGGAAGCACAATTGGTCAGGAGGATTGAGGACAGATGGATAGGATTTGAACTCAGTAAGAAGGTTCAGGAAGAATTTGGTAAAAAGGATTTATCAGCTGGTAGAGTACAAACACCGGTACTGGGATGGATCGTTGAAAGCATACAAGAACTGAAAAGGAATGTGGTGGATGTACTGGAGGTAACATTACAAAATGATAGGAAGATACTTATGACAACGGAGAAGATGAGGAGGAGGGAACTAGAGAAAATAATTAAGGATATAGAGTCTTCAGAAGTAGATGTATTGGATGTAAATATTAAGGAGGAAGAATTAAAACCAAAATCACCCTACACCACAGATGCTTTATTGAGAGATTCATCAGAAAGACTTGGTTTAAGTGCAAGTGAAACTATGAGGGTTGCACAAGACCTATTTGAATGGGGTTTAATAACATACCACAGAACAAGTAGCACAAGAGTTTCTGCACTGGGGATGAAGATCGCAGCAGACTATATAAGTGAAAAATGGGGACCAGGTGAATATGCACCTAGAAGTTGGGGTGAAGAGGGGGCTCATGAATGTATAAGACCCACAAGATCCATAGACGTCAATAGATTAAGATACCTAGTATTAACTGGAATAATTAGGCTTAGCGGAAGATTAACTGAAGATCACTATGACCTATACAATTTAATATTCACAAGATTCATTGCAAGCCAGATGAAAACAGCAAAAGTATTGAGGGAGAAGGCTACATTAAGAATCCTAGACAATACTCTAACTGTAGAGGAAGATGTGGAGATTTTGGAGGAGGGATTCACACTAATTTCACCAATTAGAACTGTGCAAAGATTAGATGCTGGAAGAATAAAGGTTAAAAGTGTGAGAAGCTGGAGAAAATCGTTAAAGCCTCTATTTACTGAGGGGAGCCTAGTGATGAGAATGAGGGAGAGAGGTATAGGTAGACCATCAACATATGCCCATATAATATCAACATTAATTGATAGGAGATATGTTAAAAAAACATCAAAGAGGGGGAAGCTGATAGCCACAAGCCTTGGAGCAAAAGTGTATGAATACTTGATTTCAAAGTATAATCAATATGTATGTGAAGAAACGACGAGAAGACTTGAGAAATTAATGGATGATGTGGAGGAGGGGAAAGTAAACTACATTGATGTATTAAGGGAACTTTATGAAGAAATGAAGAGTTTGGCAATCACCTCTTAAGGAACTTAGTTAAATCACTTTCCACAAAAGTTTTACTCAAAATCTTAGAACACTTCTCGGGATCCAAACTTTTAAACTCAAGACCTAACGACGATAATAACGTTTGAACACCCTTAGCCAATCTGGGTGCAACAAGAATCCCCCTAACCTCCTTATATGGACTCCTACTCTTAACCTCCTCCACATATCTAGCCAATTGAAGAACAGCAGATTTATCAGCAGCCCTCCTCTTAATCTCTAAAACCACAAGCCTACCCATAGAATCTAAACCATAAAGATCAATAAAACCTGGATCAATATGCCTCTCAAAACTTATTATTCTAAGACCCCCCTCAACAAGCTCTGGATGTAGTCTAATGGCCCTTTGCATATCCATTTCAGAAGCATGTAATGAAAATTCACCCTCATCCACTAGATCGAAAAAGGCTAGAAGAAATATTGAGTCAAAAATTATGTCAACAACCTCCCTAGGCTTAGCTCTAATAGCTCTTAACCTCAATTTATCCCCATACAAGTTAGTGTGAAATATGCATCCAGGAGGCTGCCAATTGATTGGTGAAACATCATTTGATCTATGAATCTGAATGGATCCATCAGACTTTATTATGATAATCCTTTCACCACGGGTTAAAGTGGAGGAAGCCCTACCACGGTAATCTACAATACATGAACCCACAATTAATATCATCTTCCCACGTGGAAGCAAATCCCTTAAAAATTCTTCAGCTTCCCCAAGCTTAGGGTAAGAGATCAATTTAAATGGAATTCGAGCCTCAACCAAAGGTTAACCCCAAAAAATAACAGTAAAACTATTGTAAATAATTTTTGATGAAAATGGATGCTAAGAAGGAGATTATGGAAAAGTATGATTCAACATACATGGGATACGATAAATTGTATGGAGAAGAACAGATGGAGAAATACATTGAAGTCATACATGAAATGGGGGATATTAAGGGGAAGATCATACTAGATGCTGGATGTGGAACAGGACTTTTAGAAAAAATGTTAAAAGAGGCAAGGCAAATATTGGGTTTAGATATATCAATAAAAATGTTGAAAAGGGCTAAAAGGAGAAATAAAGATAAAGTGAAGTACTCATGGATATATGCAGATGCAGAAAACATACCAATAAAAACAAAATCAATAGATCTAGCATTAATGATAACAGTAATACAAAATCTTCCAAACCAATTAAATGCCCTCATGGAAATAAAGAGAATACTTAGAAATAATGGTGAAACAATAATAACGTATCCAAAAGCACATTACATAAAAGAACAAATTATAGAACAAATTTCAAAAACAAATCTAATAATTACAGAGATGAGATTCACTAATACAAAGGATATTGTGGTAAAACTAAAGAAAGAATAATTCTTGAGAGAAAGCTATATAAGTAATTTATGTACTTTAAAGTTAGATAAGCATAATGATTCCCAATATAAATGCGAGGTATGCCACTTGAAACTCACACCAATAAAGATACTGACACGAGCATTAAACACAAAGATAACAGTTAAATTGAAGAATGGCGATGAATACATTGGAATCTTAGACAAATGCGATGTAAACATGAACATAATAATAACGGATGCGGAAGAAGTAAATAATGGAAATCCGATTGCCAGATACGGTAGAATATTCATAAGGGGAAACAACATACTATACATAAAAATGGACAACACACAAATACTATAGGAATATTAAAAGTGATTTGGAAGAGGGAAAAAAATAAAATTTACAGATTATAGATATATTATTCAATACAATAAGTGATGCACATGGTTAAGAACATAACCATAGAAGCCATAAAAAAGAAGCCAATGGAG
>JAWBOZ010000022.1:0-9321 GCA_038825625.1 Methanomethylicia archaeon
CCAAAGCTCACCCCTACTCAATTTAACTCTAGCAACACCCTGCTCAATGGATTTCAATGCACATGCCACAGCTTCCTCCACATAAACCTCCCATTCATCCATTGTTGGTAGAATATATTCTTCATGAATACCCTTCCTCTCAGCATATTTAGCTAAAGCTTCAGCAGCGGCAACACACATCTCATCAGTAACAGTTCTAGCTTTAACATCCAAAACACCTCTAAATATTGCTGGGAAACCTAGGGAGTTATTTACTTGATTTGGAAAATCAGATCTACCGGTGCCAACAATCTTTGCACCACCCTCCTTAGCTTCCCAAGGCCATATCTCTGGAATCGGATTTGCACAAGCCAATACAATGGCGTTATCAGCCATACCCCTAATCCACTCCTTCTTAATAACTCCTGGACCTGGACGGCTTGCAGCAACACATACATCAGCACCCTTCAAAGCTTCAGGTATATCACCACTCAAACCTTCACTATTACTCTTCAAAGCCCACTTCCACTTCCATGGATCCTTCTCCACATCAATAATATCACGCCTATTGGAATTCAATATGCCCTTGCTATCCACTAGAATTATGTTTCCAGGTTTTGCGCCTGAAAGTTCAAGCACATCTGCAGTTTTAATATTAGCTGCACCAGCACCCACAAGAACGATCTTAGCTTCACCAATCCTCTTACCAGCAACCTTCAGTGCATTCATAACTGCAGCAACTATTACAGTGGCTGTACCCTGCTGATCATCATGCCAAACCGGTATCTGAAGCTTCTCCCTAGCCTTCTCCAAAACATAGAAGCATTTAGGCTTCTCAATATCCTCCAAATTTATTCCACCAAAGGTTGGCTCAATAAGCTTAAGAAACTCTATAAGTTTATCAGGATCCTTAGTGTTGACACATAATGGAAATGCATCAACACCACCAAGATACTTAAATAAAACAGCTTTACCCTCCATAACAGGCATAGCTGCTTCAGGGCCAATATTACCTAAACCCAAAACCCTAGTTCCATCACTAACAACAGCAACATAATTCCACCTATTAGTATATTCAAAGGAGTTTAGATCTGGATTCTCCATAACCTTCCTACAAACAGCAGCAACACCCGGAGTATACCATATGGAAAAATCATCGAGAGTTCTAACTGGAACCTTGGACATAACTTGAAGCTTCCCCTCATAAAACTTATGCAGATGTGGAGCCATTAGAGATGGTTTCTGAGCACGTTCCAAAAGCTTCTTAACATCCACTTCACTCATAAATTACACCGTGAATATATCTTAATACAAATCTTTAAAGGTTTCCATAAAGGGTAAATTTTAAAAGGAAACTTAGTATAAGGATTATTACATATGTTTTGGGGTGATGGGGTATTAGCGAAGACGAGGAATTGAAAAGGATTTTGGAGAGGAAGATTAAGGAGATAATTAAAAGCGGTGAGAAAATTGAAGATTCAGAAATGGATTTGGATAAGTATAGTTTTGATGAAACCATATCTAAAAATAAGGTTGTAGTGGTGGATTTCTGGGCTGAATGGTGTGGACCATGCCAAGCATACAAGGGAATATTCAAATCAGCATCAGAAAAACTTGAGGGTAAAGCGGTTTTTGGAAGGGTTAATGTGGATAGAAATCCAGAATTAGCAAACAAATATAGAATATATGCAGTTCCAACAACAATAATATTCAATAATGGTAAAATGGTGGATCAAATAGTTGGATTAATATCTGAAGATGAATTAATTAAGAGAGTGGAGAAACATCTATAAATAAATTCCAAAAATTTATTAGGGGTTAAGAAGTGGAGCTAAAATTGGAAGTTATAAATTTAACAATACCTGAAGGATGCAATATAATTATTGGGCAAAGCCACTTCATAAAAACGGTGGAAGACTTATATGAAGCATTAATGAATTCAACGCCAAACATAAGATTTGGATTAGCATTCTGCGAATCATCTGGACCATGCCTAATAAGACATGATGGAAACGATGAAGAGTTAAAGAAGATGGCGGTGGAAAGTGCATGGAAAATCTCCGCTGGACACTGCTTCATAATAATTATTAGAAATGCATACCCAATAAACGTGTTAGATAGAGTTAAAGCTGTACCGGAAGTATTAAACATATATTGTGCCACAGCAAACCCAATACAGATAATAATTGGTGAAACGGATCAGGGTAGAGCAATACTTGGAATAATAGATGGATATAAGAGCAAGGGGATAGAGACAGAGAGGGATATTGAAGAGAGAGAGGGATATTGAAGAGAGGAAACAGTTTCTAAGGAGGATAGGGTATAAAAAGTAATCCACTACCTAACATATTTCTTTAAAATTTCAAATGTAGCCCTTAAATGTTGGGAGACAACCTTAGTTTCAGAGATTACTGGCATGAAATTTGTATCACCAAACCATCTTGGAACAATATGGAAATGTAAATGCTCAATACCTGCACCAGCAGCTCTACCAATATTCATCCCAACATTGAATCCATCAGGTGAGAAAGCTCTCTTCAAAACATCAATGGATAGGGACATTAGATCCATTATCTCAAGAGATTCATCACGTGTTAAATCGTTTGGGTAAATTATATGCCTATAAGGTGCAATCATCAAATGCCCATTATTATATGGATATGCATTCAAAACTATAAACGAATATTCACCACGCTTCAAAATCAATAAATCATCATCACGACCAGCTTTAGGATATGTACATAAAAAGCATTCCACATCCCTAGGAGCAGAAATATACTCCATCCTCCAAGGAGCCCAAAGATTCCTCAAAACACACACCAATCAAATTAAATACAAACAAATATAAATGGTATTGTATGGTTGAAGTATCACAAACACTAATAAAACAAAACCTGAGAAACGAGAAAACACTAAAAGCATACAATATGCTTGAAAGAAGCAGAGAAATACAGACACTACTCAGAATGTCCAATACCATGGCTGTGAAGAGGATGAGATACAACGACCATGGACCAATACACTCAAAAATAACCTCTGGAGCAGCACTAGAAATACTAAAGATAATAAGCAAACATAAAACGCCAAACATGATCATAGACCATGGAATGGGCATGGAAGATGCGGAGATCGTGGTATTGTTTGGAGCATATTTACATGATATTGGAAACTGCATACATAGAATTCAGCATCCACTACACGGATGCTACATTACAGAGAGACAAATACAAAGAATGCTTAAAAGATTATACAGCAACCTTGAGGAGATATTGAAAGTTAAATGTGAAATACTACACTGCATATATTCAAGCGATGATGAAATACAATGCCTAAGCCTAGAGGCAGGAATAGTTAAAGTTGCAGACGGCCTAGACATGTCTGAGGGAAGGGCTAGAATACCATACGACCTAGGCAAAAAGGACATACACTCCATATCAGCACTGGCAATAAAACGCGTAGAAATAGAGGAGGGGGGAAGTAAACCATTAAGAGTAAAGGTTACAATGGATAATCCAGCTGGAATATTCCAAATACAAAATGTATTAATGAAGAAGATCTCAACATCAGGATTAAATGAACTCATAGAAATAATAGCGTTAAATATTGGTGGAGAATTATTTATGGAAGATAATTAGCATCCCTAGATATAACTGTTAAATTGCCCATATTCAAATGATAAATATCAAGATACTTCAAACCGGAACCAGTAAAGTATAATAGGATTCTATCAGACAAATCTACAACACCATCATTAAGTAAATATTTAAGAGAAGCATAAGTTGCAGCAGCCTCTGGACATGTGAAAAATCCATTTCCAGATAAAATCTTCATGGAATCCATAATCTCATCATCACCCACAGCAACAGCATAACCACCACTATCCCTAATGGCTTTAAGAATTAGATAACTTGCATAAGGCTTTGGAACCCTCAAACCAGCAGCAACCGTTTGAGCATTAACCCAAACATCAGAAACTTCCTTCGCATCTTCATGGAAAGCTTTAACAAGAGGCATACAACCACTGGATTGAACAATTATAAGCCTCGGCATCCTATCAACCCAGCCAAGCTCCATAAGCTCATTAAACCCCTTCCAAAGTCCAATAACACCTTCACCACCACCAGTTGGAAATATTATGTAATCAGGCGGATCCCAATCAAACTGCTCTGAAATTTCATATGCCATAAGCTTATAACCTTCAAACCTATATGGCTGCTTATTAGTGGAAACATCAAACCATCCATAAAAATCCCTAAGCCTAGAAACAATACTTGCACAATCATTAATTAAACCATCAACCAAATAGACCTTAGCACCCATATAAACACACTCCTTCAAAGTACTGATGGGAGCATCCCTAGGCATAAAGGCATAAACTTCCAATCCAGCTTTAGCACCATAAGCAGATAAAGCCGCAGCAGCATTACCAGCACTGGGAATTGCAACTCTAGAAACACCCAAACCCTTAAGGATAGATACTGCTAAAGCCATACCCCTAGCCTTAAAGGTCCCAGTGGGAATGTGACCATCATCTTTAATAAATAGATTCTTAAAACCAATAGAAACATCACCAGTTAAATGTATAATTGGAGAGAAGGATTCACCTAAAGAAACAATATCGCTACGATCCTTCAATGGAAGAAAATCAAAATACTTCCAAAAACTATCAAATCTAAAACTTAAAATCCCCCTATCAAATTTTAAACCACTAAAATCATACTTATATAGTAATGCACCACCACACTTAAGACAAACGTTAATAGGCTTATCACCACCATAAACCTCTCCACAATTACTACACTCCAAATGAAACTTCAACATGGATCATAAACTAAGTTTAAATTGATATATAAATAGCTTTTCAATGATCCACTAAAACAACAACACTTTGAATTGAATTATCAAACCCTTTAATAAATTTAAAGGTAAAACTTAGATCATTACTACTCTTAACAATAGACTCCGTAATGTAGAGGCGAATGTATATTGTGGATTTACCTAAAACAGTAATGGAGAATTTACTGGCATAATCCCTATAAACAATAATTCCAAAATTATATTCGAGATCTGAGAAATAAGAGAAATAAGCTGAATCACCAAAACCCTTAAAGGAAAAACCATTAATATAAACATCAAAAAGCTTCACAAACTCAACATTATCATTAATTACTTTAAAATCTAAAACATAGAATCCATTAAAATCATATTTAGAACCTAGAAATTTAATTGATAAAGAGCCAATACAATTGATATTGGAGATAATGGCATTAACCCAACCCATAATTGGAATCATTGTGGATATAGAGATGAATGTGAGAACAGTAATTGAATATGGAATTGAAAAATTATTTAAACCCATACATGCAAATATATTGTAAATAAGTATATAAATGTTACTATAAAATTGCAAACAAATGCAAAAATAAATACAAAATTTCATTAAAAAAGAGAGACAAAAAAATGGAAATGCAACAAAAGGAAAATATAAAATTATTATATACATTAAAATTGCATCAAAATGCAATGAAAAGAAAAATTTAAATACAAAAAATTAACAATATACCATGATAACTATGCAAAAAACAAAAACATTATTATTAATAAGCTTAGTAATAATAACCTTCCTAGCAGCAACAATACTATACACAACACCAACACTAGCAAAAAAGGATTGTGATGAAAAAAAGGTGGAAGTAAAAGTAATATCAGTGGAAGTAATCGATGGAAAAATTTGGGTAACAATAGGAATATTTAAGGATGGAGTATTAATAAAAACTGTAACCTTTGATCCACCAGGTGGAGCCCCTGGACCACTAGAATAAGTGATAAAATGGATTTCAGCAATTGCCATAGAGCTATACGCTGCTGGAGATGATGAAATTGCGTAGCTTAGATGAAGAAGATTACAAAATACTTACAGTGTTGGGGAAAAACCCTCTCTCAAAGGTAGTGGAAATAAGTAAACTCACTGGTTTAAACGTTAAAACTGTATCTAAAAGACTTAAAAATTTAATTGAAAGTAAAGTATTGTATTATGTTGCAGCACAAATATGTGCTCCCTCACTGGATATGGATTCAATAATTGTTTTTTCAAATGTTAAGTTTAAGGATATACCCATAATTGAAAAGGTATGTGATCTACATTTGTATACACGTTATAGAATTAGGGTTCTAGGCTCAGTAAATGGTTTGTTAATGGCATTTAATATGCCTAAAGGTTCTCAACCACTATTAATAAATCTTTTAGATGAACTTGAAAAATTAGGTTACATAAGAGGATACAACTATTATACAACTATAGCAAAATGGATTTATAATGAAAATGATTTCTCACGTTATAATGTTAGAGAAGATTCATGGAATTTCGATTGGAATGTTTGGGAAAGGAGGATTGAAAGTGTAGAGAAGGCTGAATTAAATCCTTATCCACCATCAATACTACATCAGATGAATGAAAAGGATATGACTATTTTAAGGGAGCTTACAATAAATGCTAGGGAAAGATTGAAGGACATTAGTAAGAAGACAGGGATACCTGAATATCATTTAAGTAGGAGAATATCATTCTACATTGATAACGGAGTTATAGAAGGTTTTAGAGTAGTAGTTTACACACATGCATCAAGGATATTTGACCAATTCATCTTCAAATGTAAATGTCCAGTAACAACAACAGCAAAAATAGCTACGACAATAAAAGAACTCCCATTCCAATCAACATTTGTACCATTAAAAGAAGGCTTTATACTACAAATATTCCTACCACCCACCTCCATATCGGAGTTCGGCAAAATAATACAGGGGAAAGTGGAAGAAATGGAGTTCATGTGGGCAGATTACAAAACAAGCATGAGATACTATTTCTATGGTGAACCATTTAAGACGGGAAGATGGCAAATAGACAGGAAAACTCTTATAAATGATATATTAACAAAAATAAAAATTTAAATAACCTCTCTATTTATTTTTATAAGAAATCATTATTAGGGATATAGAAATAATTAAGGGAGTAGTAAATAAATATTAAAACTTATCTAATTTGAAACTGCTATTACAGCTACCTATATCCATCAAAACTATGTAGCTCAGAACCCACACTTGTTAAACACATCTAAAATTTTAATTCACAGAGCAAATATTGTTTGGGTTAGGGTCCATCTCATAACTGGAAAATGCATTTCAATTAAATAACTTAATTTGCTGACGAAGAATTTGACTGTGTTAATTTCAAAATGCTATTCTTCACTTATGTGAATTCAATAGCAATTTTTTAGATTTCACATACATAATGGGGTAAGAAATTTACATTTAATTTAAACTCAGTAAATCTAAAAAGAGAGTATGAGGAATTTATGGGAGTGTTAATTGACCTTCATAAGATTCTCTCGCAGTTATTACAGTTACTCTAACAGTTCTACCAGGAGGAAAATCATTTGTAATATAACCAGTAATACTAAATGTCTTTGAGTCACCAGGATTCACGAAGTTTGGTAGCGATGGGGTGATGTTGCCCTTCATACCACCTTCAATTAGAATTTTGTTTATAGTCACATTTGTACTTCCAACATTATTTATAGTTACATTTATAGTATAACTATTTCCACTTCTGCTGGCGTAAGCCATTATCCTTATGTTTTCGTATGTTGTGAATGCTCCCATTAGTCCTGTTAGCCAGAATGCTGCTGCAATGCTTATTACTATTGCTACTGCAACCATTATTATTGTTGCTATTACTGGTGATATACCCTTTCTATTTTTCATATAAATTTCACCTCTTCCTAAACTTTTTAAAGGGAGTAAATATAAGTTTTTCCATTAATGTTTGTTTTGATTCTCTTAGTGTTTCGTGTGTATTCTTTTATTTTTGGTTTAGTTATTTTTATATTCATATTTGTTTATTATATTCTTGGTTTTTTATGGTTAGGTTTCCTTTTATTAGTCCTAGGATTCGTGTTGTTAGGAGGGTTGTTGCTGAGAGTGCTGTTGAGTTTCAGCCTTTTGATGATAGGTTTGAGGTTTTGGAGAGTTATGGTGTTTATGATCCTTTCGCTAGGGTTTTTATTGTTAGGATTCCTTGGGAGGGGGGTGCTATTGCATATTATGTTGTTGAGGAGAAACTTAGTGGTGAGGAGAGGGATGTTTATGATAAGCTTGTTGATCTTGTTACTGAGGAGCTTAAGGTTTATAGTGTTACTGAAGATTTGAGGAGGCATGTTTTTGGTGAAATTAGGCGTATTGTTGATAGGTATCGTGGTAGTTTGAGGCTTAGTGGTGCTAGGAGGGATAGGGTTTTATATTATGTTGAGAGGGATTTGTTGGGTTATGGTCCTATACATGTTTTGATGCTTGACCCTAATATTGAGGATGTTAGTTGTGTGGGTGTTAATAGGCCTATTTATGTTTGGCATAGGCGTTATGAGAGTATACCTACTAATATTGTTTTTAGGGATGTTAAGGTTTTAAACGAGTTTATTTTGAAGCTTGCTCATAGGGCTGGTAAACATATTAGCGTTGCATATCCAACTCTTGATACTATGCTTCCTGAAAAGCATAGGCTTGCAGCAACTTTTGGTTCTGAGGTTAGCACTGCTGGTCCTACATTTACAGTTAGGAAGTTTAGAGCTAGACCATTTTCACCCACTGAGCTTATAGCTGATAATGTTATTAATGAGTTTATGGCTGGATATGTTTGGCTTATGCTTGATTATGGTAGGACTATTATGATTTCAGGTGGGACTGGCGCTGGTAAAACTACGCTTCTAAATGCTTTAAGCCTATTTATAAGGCCTGGTCTTAAAATTGTAACTGTTGAGGATACTCCTGAACTTAATTTGCCTCATGAGAATTGGATTCAATTGACTGTTAGACCTACATATGCTGTTGGTGTAACTATAACTGAAATTAAACTTTTCGATTTGATTAAATTGTCTTTGAGGTATAGACCTGACTATTTAATTGTTGGTGAGATTAGGGGTGAGGAGGCCTTTGTACTATTTCAAGCTATGGCTACAGGTCATGGTGGAATATCAACAATACACGCTGAATCTCTGGATTATGCTATAAAGAGGATCCTATCCCCACCAATGAATATACCTGAAACATATGTTAAATTGATGAATATATTCCTACATATTGATAGAGTTACAATTGGGGAGAAGGTGAGAACTGAGAGAAGAGTTAGAATTATGCAGGAAGTTGAAAATTACAATATGTATAGGACTATATCAATGTGGAATCCAACTCTTGATCAACATGAATTTACACTGGAGAACTCTTGGCTAATTGGAGAGGTAAGCAAGATGAGTGGTAGGAGTATAGAAGAGTTAAGAGGGGAGATTAATA
>JAWBOZ010000023.1:0-9304 GCA_038825625.1 Methanomethylicia archaeon
GAGGGTATTTTTAAAGCAATGGATGAGGGTGTGCTAAGAGATGTGGAGATTGCTTGTGTAATAAGTAACAAGAGGGATGCATATATATTGGAGAGAGCTAGGCAGAGGGGTGTTGAAGCAATATTCATTGACCCTAAGGGGAAGGATAGGGAGACTTATGATAAAGAGGTTGCAGCTGAATTGGATAAATGTGGTGTGGATTTGGTATTGTTGATAGGGTATATGAGGATATTGAGTTCATGGTTTGTGAATAAGTATAGGTGGAAGATAATGAATATTCATCCATCACTATTACCGGCGTTTGCTGGTGGAATGGATCTGGATGTTCATAGAGCAGTTTTGGATTATGGTGTAAAGGTTACTGGATGCACATTACATTTCGTGGATGAAGGTGTTGATACAGGACCAATAATACTTCAGAAGGCTGTACCGGTGGATGAAAATGATACACCTGAAACATTAAAGCCAAAGGTGCAGAGGGCAGAGCAAGAAATAATTGTGGAAGCAATAAGACTGTTTCAAGAGGGCAGATTAAAAATTGAGGGTAAGAGGGTAAGAATACTACCACCATCAACAATACAGCATGAATTAAAGGTTGGAATGAACATATGTGAAGAGTATCAAACTGATAGGAGTCATGCGGCAAAGAATATTGATTCAGGGGATGTACAAGTGCTTTCAACACCGTCAATGATAAGCTTCATGGAAATAACATCAAATAAACTTGCACAACAAGGAATACCTCAAGGATACATAACTGTTGGTACTGGTATAAGTGTAAAACATCTAAATCCAGCACCCATAGGTGAAAAGATAAAGGTTACATCAGAAATAATTGAGATTGATGGGAGAAGGATAAAGTTTAAAGTAAATGCAATGTGGAGAAACGTATTGCTTGGTGAGGGAGAGCATGAGAGACACATTGTAAATGTTGAGAAATTTTTAGGGAAATTGAGGGATAAATTAAATAAATAGGGATTTTAATACAAAGTTATTTTGGGGATGACCATATGAGTAAGAAGAAGGGGAGGAAATCCATATTCGATAGCTTCTTTGAGGATTCATGGTTTGATGAATGGGAGGAAATGTTTAAGAAATTTGAGAACATAGGTGTTTCGGGAGGATATTCAATAACTGTAACACAAACATCGAAGGGTACTGAAGTACATGTTAAAGCTGGAGAAGATGTTGATGTTGAAGATTTAAGAAGAAGATTGGAGGCAAGATATCCGGGGGCAAAGATATTCATAGAGGGAGGGAAGAAATCTAGGGAAATTGTGGAAATAAAGATGGAGGAGGAAACTGCAAAGAAGGAAGAAAAGAAAAAGGGTAGTGATATAATAGGTGAAATTTCACCTAAAAGGAAGGCTGATATAAAGATAATAGAAGAGGAGGATGAGGAGGAAGGTTAAAAGTAAAATTTATAAATAAGTAGGCAAAATTGCCTATTGTGAATGCAAGAACCGTAGCCCTCACAGCTAATTTGGCTGCAGCTTCAGTTGCACTTAGACTTGTAAAGCACATGTTTATAGGAGCTATACCAATAATAAATTTCCCAGCAATATTTGCAATAATTGCAGGAGCAATCTCAGGCTGTGTTAATGGTTTTATTGTTGGTGTTCTAAGCTTTATGGTTTCAGATGTATTTTTAGGTATGGGTGTATGGACTATTGTGACGAGTTTAAGTTGTGGTATTATAGGGTTTATGAGTGGATTATTATGGTGTAAGAGGAAGCCCTACATATTAGAGGTCATGGTCCTATCCACAATCCTAATTTTCATCTATGATTTGCTATCATCAATACTATTGTATCTGACAGTAATGCCGTTAAGAGAGGCGGTAATTGTGGGTTTTATTGGATTATTCTTGCCAGCAATGGGTGGGACATTATATATGATTGGTCCAATTGTGGAGATTTCTTCAGCAATAGTAATATCAATTTTGATACCTAGGTTGAGGAGGATTATAAATGAGTATTAAGGGGTCTTGGATTCTGGCGTTGGCATTATTGATTTGGGCTCTTTTAGCCACATCCACAACCGTGTATTACTATAATCAAACAGTGGAGTTGAAAAAGAGCAATTATGATTTAGAGAATATAATAACTGTGGCGAAGGATCAATTGGGGAGATTAACTTCAAATGTTATGAGGATTGTTGAGAGAGGTATAAGTGTGGAAGATGCGGAGCTTATTAAATTAATACAAATCTTGGAGAATGAGACTATAAGGTTGAATAAAGTTTTTGGAGGGACAATAAATGTTAATATATTAATAGATTATGGCAATGGAAGTAGAAAGTGGTATAATAATACGAGGATAACTATGGGCGAAACATTATTTGATGTTATGTTAAAAACATTGAATGTAAAGTATAAGGCGTATCCTTATGGCGTATTTGTTGAAGCTATTAACAATGTGTATAATGATCCGCAAAAGCAAAGATATTGGATGTGGTGGAGATGGGATTCTGAGGGGAGGAGATGGATTATGGGGGAAATATCATGTGACAGATATTTACCGGTGCAAGGTGAAGTTTTTGCATGGAAATATACTGATATAATGGAGTGGCCTCCAAAACCACCATAAAATTAAATTGTAGGCGAATGGAAAATCTCATTGAAATGTTAAGAGGTATTTTCAATAATTGGAGGAAAGGTTGTAGGGGGCCTTCCCCAAAAATAGATTTGGAGCACTTGGTCACCGCTCTCATAATAATATCTAAAAGTAGGTATATTGGTAGATATAGGTTGGCGGAAATTATGATGCTACCACAAGGGACTGTTAGAGGAATATTGGAGAGATTCTCAGAAAATGGGCTTATAAGGGTGGAGGAGAGAGGTTGTGAATTGACGAGTATTGGGGAGAAATCATTAAGAGAATACTTTAATGAAATGGGAATTGAATGCATAAAAACTTACAGTGGAGAAGTGTTTAAGTTTCTTGCACCAGGAGAGTTTAAAGCCATATTAATAATGAGTGGTGGGGGAGGGAAGGTTACAAATGGATTGAGGCAGAGGGATGAAGCAATAAAAGCTGGAGCTGAGGGGGCTACAACATTAGTTGTAAGGGATAATGAAATAATCCTTCCAAATATGAATGAACCTATAAAATTGCATTGTCCAGATGAGGAGGAGTTCTTAAGAAGTATGATGAGGATTGAAGACGATTATGTAATAATACTCTGCTGGGCAGTAAATGAGACGCTGGCTATAAGAGGCGCATTAAAAGCGGCTTCAACAATATTGCATGAGAAGAGAAATGCTTAAAATTTACGCACATATACTTTATCTGATGATATATGAGTCAGGAATTATTTAGGAATGAAACCATAAAGAACATAGTGGAGAAGACTAAGGTTATATGGGCTATGGATATAGCTGATAGTTTGATGGGATGGGATATAGAAGTATTAATGCCTCAAGAGGGAGCTGTTGAGAGGGGTATAGCTAGAGCGGAACTTCAAGCCATAAGTCAAAGCATATTGAAATCTCCGGAAATAAAGGGTATGGTGGAAGAAGCGGAAAAACATTTACCGGAATTAAATGATTATGAAAGGGGGCTTATAAGAGTATTGAAAAGGAGGATAAAACTTGCAACAGCAATACCTCCAGAAATATTAAAGGAATATATTAAAACAACCTCTGAAGCAACTATACAGTGGAGAATTGCTAGAGCGAAAAGTGATTATAAGATTTTCAAACCATATTTGGAGAGGATAGTGGAATTACAAAGGAAGATTGTGGAGTTTTTGGGTTATGAGGAACATCCATACGATGCATTACTGGATCTATATGAAGAAGGTTTTAGAACAAGGGATGCTGACAAAATGTTTGGCATTCTTGAACCTGAGATTAGAAGGATATTTAGGAAGATTCGAGATGAAGGAATATACAGAGAGAGTCATGAATTGGAAAATGTGGTATACAATGTTGAAGATATGAAGAACTTAAACCTAGAGATATTGAAGATATTTGAGTATCCTTTAGGCGTAAGATCCAGATTTGATGTATCCACACATCCATTCACCACAAGTATAGGGATAAGGGACGTTAGAATAACGACGAGATATGAGGGGAAGGATTTCAAGAGAAGCATGTATAGTACTATACATGAATATGGGCATGCATTATATGAGTTACAGGTGGATGAGAAGTTAGCTGGAACCATACTTGCCACAGGAGTTAGTGGAGGAATACATGAAAGTCAATCTAGATTCTGGGAGAATATTCTGGGGAGAAGCAAAACATTCGCTGAAGCCATATACCCAATTATAAAGAAGCATCTAAAATTTGTTGAGAAATATACGCCAGATGAAATATACTACTACTTAAACACTGTAAAGCCAAGTTTAATAAGGGTTGACGCTGATGAAGTAACATATAACCTACACATACTGTTAAGGTATAAACTTGAAAAATCGATGATAACTGGAGATATAAGAATAGATGAACTGCCAGAAATATGGAATACAGAGTTTGAGAGATTAATTGGGGTAAGACCTAAAATGGATAGTGAGGGGGTGCTTCAAGACATACATTGGAGTAGTGGGCTTGGATCATTCTGCAACTACACCATTGGAAATGTTGTTGCAGCACAAATCCTAAATCACATGAAAAGAGAAATAGAGATTGAGGATCAAATAATGAAATTGGATTTTAAACCATTAAGAGAATACCTAAAGAACAAGATACATTGCTGGGGATCAACATATGAACCAAAGGAGTTGTTGAAAAGGAGTTTTAGTGAAGAAATGAATCCAGAACATCTAATAAGATACTTAGAAAACAAATACCTCAAAAATAAATGAAAAATAATTATTTTTTAACTACTGGTAGAATTAGTGCTGAGGAATATTCTCCCCCATGGAAAACCATATTATTTGCAACCTTAACATTAAACATGTCACCTATAGGTTCACCTGAATTCAAATTTCTATCAAACCTTGGAAAGTAGCTACTGGTTATGGATAGCCTAATCCTATGACCAGCATCAAAAACTGTATTTGTATCAAAGAAGAAGGGGAAAACAAACTTGTATATCTTGTTAGGCTCCAAGAAAACCTCCCTCCCAAAGGATTCTCTAAATCTAGCTCTAAGCCCACCATAATCAATCAGTATAGATCTACCATTGGGATAAACGTCTGAGAGTAAACATATCCAATCAGTATCAATACAATCACTTGAAGCATACAATACCATTTTAGGTTTACCAGCAATTTCTAAAGGCTCCCTTAAAGGTTCACTTGTATAAACTAGAACATCAAATCTCGATTCTAAAGAGCGAATATCTAATGGTGTTTCAATAGCTTTTGAAGAATAAAAGTTGAAATCAATGGAGGATATTATGGGGTTTAATGGATCATATGTATAGGAATCAAAGGATTTTCCATCATGCTTTTCTATATGTATTTTACCATCTCCACGTAGACTATTAGCCCTACCCCCACTGAAAATATACCATGGGCTCTCAATAACTTCCTTTGGAGGCCAAGATTCACGTGAAACCCATTTATTTAACCCCATAACAAATGTTAAGCATCTCCCACCACCAAAGAATTCTTGAATCCTTTTAAATGCATTGGAGTCACCTTTAAGCCAATAGTCAAACCACCATAAATGGAGTTTAATTAAATCTATAATTGCATCGGGGCCGAAATCAACTCCACCGAGAAAACGCTTCGGCACTCTGGTTCCAGCATGATCCCAAGGTCCGGAGACAAGGTACTGTTTATCCTTGGCTGGAGAATGCTTTACCATACCTTCATAGAAGTATGTGGCTCCAGGCTGATCGCCATCATACCAACCAGTTATATGTAGTACTGGAATATTTATCTTCTTAAAATCTTCCTCTTTCAAAAGTATATTTTCCCAGTACTCATCAAGTTTTGAATGTTTCAGCCAAATCTTCCAAACAGTATTCTTTCTACCCAAAACTTCATCCATACTTTTTATAGGTATATGCCATAAAACCTTATTCCAATCCACAATATCAGGGTTCTGAACCACTCTGCCACCAACATAGTGAAGCCACTCCAACATACCTAAACTTACAAGCCCATTATAGTATGGGAGTTCCTGAAACCATCTACCAGCAGCTGCAGTACTGATCATGGTCACTAAGTTTGGTGGATTCAATCTAGCAGTACACCACTGAACCCAACCCCTATATGATCCACCCATCATAGCTATACTTCCATTGCACCAATCCTGATCACTAATCCACTTTATGGTATCATAACCATCGACCCCTTCATATATAAATGGATGCCATTCACCATCAGAATCACCCCTACCCCTAACATCCTGAATGGCTATAGCATAACCATTTTTAACGAAGAATTCCACATCTCTGGTTCCATGCTTAATTTCACTTTGAAGAGCCTTATTGTATGGAGTTCTAATTAGGATCACTGGAAATCTTCCACCCTTATGGGGGAGATATATGTCGGTTGAGAGTTTTACACCATCCCTCATGGGAACCTTCTCATCAAATAAAACTTCAAATGACACTTAGATCACCACAAATATTTTTTAATGAATAGG
This sequence comes from Methanomethylicia archaeon, assembly GCA_038825625.1. Lineage (GTDB taxonomy): Archaea > Thermoproteota > Methanomethylicia > Culexarchaeales > Culexarchaeaceae > JAWBOZ01. The sequence goes on from JAWBOZ010000023.1 coordinate 6,545, forward strand.
ATTTAAGCGATATTGTTAAAAGGTTTATAAGGCATATAGACTCATGTGGATAAAATGTCTTTAAAATATGAGTATGACCCAATGTGGCTTGAAATTAAAAGGCATTTAAGTTTAAGATCAGCCACAATGCCGAGGGCTTTTAAAAATTCTGACCAAATGATATTCCTAAGTGATGTAACGGGAATATCTATACCATGGATATTGAGGATGGGTAAAGTGGAGCCATTGATACCATATGATCTAAGGGTTGGAAATATATCCATAAGTGAATGTGGATTAATGGCTATGGGGAGTGATATTGATGGAAATGAGAGATGGCAAATATCAGTGTATGATTTGGAAACGAAGGTTCTAAAACATGTGGCTGGGGATAATACTGATATTAACAATGTAGGTGCATGGAGTATTGATGGAAAAACCCTAGGATACTCATCAAATAGGAGGAATGGAGTTGACTTCGACTTATACATTTATAGATATGGGGAAGGCAAAAGTAAACTCATCACAAATTTTGATGGAATGAATAATATAGTTGAATGGATGGATGAAGATCACGCATTAGTGGTACATAATAATACGAACTTAGACAGTGACATATACTTACTAAACATTAAAAGTGGAGCCTTGGAGAACCTCACAAAACATGAAGGGGAAGCAAGAAACATATCCCCCAAAAATATTGGGGGTGGAAAATTCCTGTTCATAACAAATAATGGTGAAGAATATATGGGGATAGCAATATACGATCTAGATAAGAGGGAATGGAAATACATATATAGATCAAATAGGGATGTGGAGACAATAGATTTATCACCAGATGGTAAAAGGGTTGCCTTCACAGAGAATAATGATGGGTACTCAAAACTATATACATCAAAATTGGATCTAACATTTGTAAGGGAGATGAAAATACCATTAGGTGTGATAAGTGAGCTTTCATGGGGTAAAATTGGATTAGCATATCAGATGTCAAGTCCAAGGATTGGGAATGAGATATGGGCTTGGCGTGAAGGTGCAGGTCAAATGCAATTAACATACTCACCAAAATTCGATGTAAATATGGATGAAATGACCCTACCAGAAACCATTAGATATGAAAGTTGGGATGGAATGATGATTCCAGCATTAATGTACAAACCAAAATCTGGAAGGAAGCCATATCCAGCGGTGGTGACAATACATGGGGGGCCTGAGGGGCAGGATAGACCATCATTCCAATTCCTACCACAAATATTAGTGAAGCTTGGTTATCTGGTTTTATCACCAAACTTTAGAGGGTCAAGTGGATATGGGAAGACATTTATACATCTAGATGATGGTGAACGTAGAATCTCATCACTGAAAGATATTGGAAGCTTAGTGGATTGGGCTGAAGATATGGGACTTGTGGAAAAGGGTAGGATAGCTGTAACTGGAGCATCATATGGTGGATACGCCACATTAATGAGCATGGCACTATACCCAGATTACTGGAGTTGCGGTGTTGAGAGAGTTGGAATAGTAAACCTGGTTACATTCATAAGAAATACCGGCCCATGGAGACGTAAATATAGGATGAACGAGTATGGGGACCCAGACAAGATTTATGATATCATGATACAATTAAGCCCAATATCACATTTGGAGAAGATAAAGGCTCCACTAATGGTTATACATGGAGCCAACGATCCAAGAGTCCCAATAAGTGAAGCTGAACAACTCGTGAAGAAGATGATGGAGATGGGTAGAGAAGTTAAGTATATAAGGGTTGTGGATGAAGGTCATGGAACAGCAAAAATAAATAATAGGGTAAATACACAACTAGAAATAATAAGATTCATAATGACACATACACCAATAAGTAGAGATTAGCTTATCATCCTTTGACGCCCAATACCCGTAAAAATTAGATCAGAGGGAAGATTTGACACCTTAACTATTCCCCTACCATCAAACAATATTTTCGGCTTACACATAAAACTTGAAACCTTACCCCAATCTAAATCCATATAGCAGCTATGATCAGTAGCTATAATTATTATGTTGACATCCTTAACAGCCTCTTCAATGGAATTGGTTAGGGGGACGTCTAAACCACTTAAAACATTATCCGATCTTATATATGGATCATGAACAATCACCCTGGCACCATTGGATAATAGGGATCTAGCAAGCTCATATGTTGGACTATTCCTAGGATCAGCAATATCACCCCTAAAAGCTAAACCAAAGATAGCCACATAAGCTTTAGAAATATCAAAACCAATACCCCTCAACAATCCACTTAAAATATTCACAGTCTTTAAGGGCATACCTTCATTTAAATTCCTAGCCAATCTAACCAAATCCAGATTCAAACCCATTTTCAATGCACCTTCAAACAAGAAGTATGGGTATACAGGTATACAGGCTCCGCCAACACCAACCCCGGGTTTATGTAGATGACAGAATGGTTGACTATTGGAAGCCTCCCTAACCTCGAAGAAATCAACATTATATGCGCTACATAGATCAGCAAGCTCATTGGCCAATGCAATATTGACATCCCTATAAACACCCTCAAAGATCTTTGAAAGTTCAGCGGCTCTTGCACTACTCATCTTTATAACCCCCCTCCTAGCAATTCTACTATACAGTGTGGAGAAGAATTCAGTGCTCTTAACACCAACACCACCAACAATCTTGGGATACCTAACCTCCAAATCCTCTAAAGCTCTACCCTCATATATCCTCTCAGGGCTGAAGGCAAGTGCAAAATCCTCCTCAACCCTTAAACCACTC
>JAWBOZ010000024.1:0-9194 GCA_038825625.1 Methanomethylicia archaeon
AAGGAGCTAATACTTAAACGCTTACCCAATTCAAATATCAAATTACCCTTAAAAACACCGCCAAACTTGAAAAGGAAAATGGAGTTAGAAATATTATATATATTGCTCAAGTATGATTGACGCATGGATTTAAGCTCTCTAACAATAGCCATCAAATCCAAGGCTGTAAGGGAACGCTTACAAGAGATAACCATATTAGACACCTAAACTTAAGTTAAGAAGGGAGGAAGGAAAATTTAAATGCTGTGGAGCTGATCCCATGAAACCTGACACGAAAATATACATTTTGAGGGGGATCTTCGGATTAATAACAGCGATAATATGTGTAATTATGGATTTAAGGGATCTTCCGGGGATAATGTTTGGATTTGCAATGTACATTCTAACAATACCAATAATTAGGAGAGTATTAAAGATAAAGGCTTCAAATCTAACAGCACCAGAACAAATCTATTTAAATGGGCTTGCACCATATCTAGCTCTATGGATAATAACATGGACAATAATATACACATTCCAAATACCACATGTAAAACCATAATCATTTCTTATTTCTCTCCCTAAAAATTTCTATGAATGTATCTATAATTTTAAGCCAAGCATTAAGGAATCCAGATTCAAAAATAGTGATATTATCCCTGGATAGATCCCTTAAAACACCCTCCCTAAGAATCTTCAAATCTTCACCACTTGAACCCTTACAACGCAGATAAAATGATGCTGGATCACCCTCCCTACCAACACTTATCATACCCTTAACTGCAAGCATAACACCCCTACCCCAATCACCATCAACATTAATTTCATTTGAAACCTCCATCAAAAGCTTTTCAGCAGCAGAATAATTATCGAAAAAGCAGTATCTAGCCAAAGTTGAAACATGCCTCAAAGATTTACGCTTCTTAGAACTCAAGATAGGCATAAATACACCATAAAAATTAGATTAAATAAAGATAAAAAGTTTAATGCATCAGTAAACATTAAAAACCCATCACCATAAATAAGCATATGTAAAAGCTGGGTGGAGAGCTTGAGCTATAAAACTTTAGAACCATTCTTCAAACCTAAAAGCATAGCTGTAATAGGGGCTTCAAGAAGCCCTGAAAAGATTGGATACCAATTATTAAGATCACTAATAATAGCTGGATATAATGGAAGAATATATCCAGTAAACCCTAACGCTGATGAAATATTGGGATTAAAGTCCTATCCAAACATAATGAGTATACCGGATCAAATAGATCTAGCGGTAATATCAATACCAGCAAGAAAGGTTCCTGAAGTTATGAAGGAGATAGGTGAGAAGGGGGTTAAATGTGTAATAGTGATTAGTGGTGGATTTAAAGAGGTGGGTGAGGAGGGAGCTGAATTGGAGGAGGAGGTAAAGGGTGTGGCGAAGAGTTATGGTGTAAGATTGATGGGGCCCAACTGCATAGGGGTTTATGACCCATACCACAACATAGATACACTATTCCTACCAAGGGAGAGAGCACTGAGACCAAAGAGGGGGGATATAGCATTCATATCACAGAGTGGAGCCATGGGTGTAGCCTTCCTAGACTGGTTAACCATGGAGGACATAGGGTTAAGCTGCTTTATAAGCTATGGGAATAAGGCAGATGTGGATGAAACAGACTTACTGGAATACTTGATGAATGATGAAAATACAAAGGTTATAGCAATGTACATTGAGGAGATAACAAATGGTAAAAGATTCCTAAAAATAGCAATGGAGGCATCAAAGATAAAGCCAATAGTGGCAATAAAAGCTGGAAGAACATTGGAGGGTGCAAGGGCAGTGTCATCACATACAGGAGCCTTAGCTGGTAGAGAGGAGATAATAGATGCAGCATTTAAGAAGGCTGGAATAGTAAGAGCATATGATACACATGAACTCTTCGATTACGCCAGAGCATTAGCTACAGGTAGGATTGCACATGAAGATAGGATAGCAATAATCACTGATGGAGGTGGAGCAGGGGTTATGGCAACAGATAAACTCACAGACAATGCTAGAGGTGTGGGGTTGAAATTGGCGAAACTAAAGGATGAAACAATAAAAGAATTAAAGAAGCACATACCACCATTCGCAATACCACACAACCCGGTGGATCTAACTGGAAGTGTAACCCCTGAAATGTATAGAAGTGTGATAGAGATAGTTGCAAGAGATGAGAATGTTAATGGAATTGTGACTATAGTATTAATACATCCACCAGGGATGAGTGAGAAGGTTGTGGATGAGATTGAAGAAGTATACAAAGCTACATTTAAACCAATACTCATAGCAGCCACAGGAGGAGCACCAACACAAAGAATACTTAAAATGTTCCAGGAGAGGGGGATACCATCATACCCAGAGGTGGAGAGAGCTGTAAAGGCTATGAAATGCTTGGTGGATAGAGGTAAATATTTAAGGAGAATTAAAGGAGATATTCATTAAGCTTATATTTATAAAAATATAAGGATATATGGAGGATTCTAAAATGAAGGCTAGAGTGGCATTTGAAACAAATACATATGTAATCATATTAAGTGATGAAAAACTTGAAATAGATCTAAAATCAGGTGCAAAAGCATTCTTGGAATATATGATAGAAGAACATAAAAGTTTGGAGAGAGTTTTAGGATGGGCATTGGGACATCTATTCCCAAGAGATATTCATGTTGAAGATATATCTAGAGCATATGTATCACCTGAGGGAGTAGCAATAGTTGAGGAGAAAACTCCAACGGGAATAAAGACTGTGAAGGTTCCAGAATTAACTGAGGAGCAAGCGAAAATACTTGTGGAAGCAATAAACAAATTATTAGAGGAAAAGAAGACTTAAACTAAATTCAACCCTACCTTTTTCTCCTTAAAACATATCTGTATGGGCAATTCTTAGGTAGAGCCACATTAAATTTCTCAGCATACTTACGCACAATACCACACTCACCAATATTTTGAGCATAAAGGCAAACATCACCACAACCAGTTAAAGCTAGATCCAAAATCACGGCAAGATCATAGGAGGAAACGTTAATAGTATCATTACCCAAAACATAATTACAATTCAAACATTTAAGAGAATCCCCAGAGAAGACAAGTTTAGAACCACAATTTGGACAGAATATCCTAATGGATTCAGCCTTAAACACACTCTTAGGCGGAATAATTGTTGGAAGCAAATAAACTATTAAAACACTCATAAGAAGGGATAAACCAATATGGAATGTTTCAATTGTATATCTTGCATGATCCACCTCCATTAAAACAATAGTGGTATTTGGAATAATTATGAATGTTATTCCAAGAAGAGCTAAACACAAAACAATCCTAAACCTAAATTCATAAATAAAAGCCAATAATGAACCCAAAAACTAGTACACCAAAGAATAATTTGAAAAACAAATATAAAAAAGTATAAAAAATTTGGGGAATTTATTTTGTTGGTGGAACCACCGCCAACCTCTTCCTTCTCCATGCAGTATACTCGTAGAATATCAAGTATAGCACTACAACAATCACTATTGGTAGTAGTACAAGTTCACCGAAGAATTCAGCAGTCCTGAATGGGCGGCCAAATATTGTTGCAAACACATCTAAACTGAAGGTTTCAGTCTTATCAGCAGTTACACTAACACTCTTTGAATCTTCAATACCACGATAATTAACGCTAACAGTATAGCTTCCAGCCGGAATTTCAACACTTGCAACACCAGACTCATCACTCTCAACACTAATACCAATTGGTGCAATCGTTACTGATGTTGGACCTAGACCCTGCCCTCTAGCACCCACAACCTTAACAGTCAATGTATAGACGTTGGTTGTAGTTAATGTGTAGATTCCAGTCTTATCCACAGTGAAGCTTGCAGGTGATACCGTTATGCTTTTAGCAAGCCATGTAACGCTTGTGACGGTTAATGTGCCCACAGGTATTTGTGTGAATTTAACTTCACCAGCAGGTGTTGTGGTGGCAGTGGCAGTGGTATCATCAGGATACTTCACAGCCACAGTGGCTGCAGTTAATAGTGTTCCCTTTGGAGTCTTAACAGTTACTGTAGCATCATAGACTTTACATTTAACAAGCATTTCAGCAATGTTTCCAGTAACAGTTACATCTATGTCTAGAACTTTGATATCCTTCCTTGGCCATAAAGCAGTAACCTTGTAGCTTCCTCTTGGAACTAAATCTGTACTGAAGGTTCCATCAGTACCAGTAACGCCAGCAACACTATACTCACCACCAGCAAATGTATACTTCAATCCAGGTAGATTTCTACCAACATCATCAGTTAATCTCAATGTGACATCAAATACATCTGTGAAGGCAGTGTAGAATACTGTGGGTTTAACAATCTTGTAGAATACTTCCTTATCATAACTGTTGTATACATCAACGCCAAGCCATCTAACCATTATGGTATAGTTATATGTGGTTAATGCAAATGACATATAGACTTTACCTGTGGAGTCAACATATCCGAAGGCTGCAATAGTACCTGCAGGTATAGTTGTACCGGAAACAGTATCTTTAACAGGCGTATACCTGATGGCATACACTAAACCATACTTTGGAGTACCATCAAATACCTTGTATAATGGTTTACCATTAGCACTTAAAGCTTGCAAACCAATGTAATTGGCGAATTTCAGTGTTACAACTTTATCATCACTATTTGCAACTGGATTACCATAAACAATTATGTAGTAAGCCAGCGTAACACTTAAATCTTTTGGAAGCTCACAAGACAACGGTTTGCGGTAAGCTCTGAATAAGTAATAGGTTGCATTACCCCAGAACAATGTGTTGAAACTGGCCTTTCCAGCATCATCAGTTAATGATGAAGCAACAAGGTAGTATTTGCCAACAGTCTTGTTCCAGTATACATCTACGGTGTAGCTTCCCAGAGCCTTATCAGTCCAGTCAGTAACCTTAGCAGTCATATCGTATGCTGCAACCTTCAAATCAAATACTCCACTATCACCATCATAACTCCAAACTGGAGACCATTTCGTAGATACACCGGTAAAGTTCAATACACCCGCAAGCACGCTTATCTTCTCATTAACTTTACTTCTTAACCCATCAGCGAATACTTTACTCTTCCATGTGGAAGTACCATTTATAAATACGTCTCCACCCGTGAAGAAGCCTACAGCATGTCTACTAACATCCTTTGGAACGCCAATTGTTTCTCCAGGAATAGTTTGTACAACAAGGCTTACTGGAGTTCCAAGAACATCTTTAATCATCCAAACTGGAACATAAACTAGGTTTTCACTGGAATATTTCAACATGAACATATATAGCTTATGATAAGTAGAGCTGAAGGTTGTTTCATCAACAGCCTTATCATAAACCCAATCTACTAAGCCTGCAGGATTACTGTGTGCTGTAGCATTGAGTGTTGTCATGTTTGCAGCCAACCAACTAAAGGTCACATTCAACTTATCCAAGACTGTTGTATGCTTCCAGTTGTATAATTTGAAGCTTACTGGATAAACTCTTAGAGGTGCATTCGTTTCAGCGTAAGTTTTTGCTGGATCCGTAACTATGGGTATTTTACCGCTTGAATTGAATACTCTTACACCAGCCCAGTAAACATCTAACACATATTCAGCTCCACCAACATACATATGATTCTTAGTTGTATAGTAGAATAAGTTGTTGGTGTTAGTCCAATTTGCATATGGGCCCCATTTACCAGTAGCTTTCGGTTGAACAACAGTTACCGCCATACTATAGGGTAGTGTTGCTGGAAGTAGACTTCCAGTTATATCACAGAAGTTCACTTTAACATCATAGATGTACGTGTGGAAAGTACCCATATAGTTAGCAGGACTTAGTACTAATGAACTCTCATACGGACCTACATCCATATTCTTCGCAATTCCAAAGTGGGATTTCGTATAGTTAGCCCATGAATCAACTGTGACTGTTACTCCAGCTGGTATTTGTGTAAAGTTTGCCCAACCATTAACATTAGTAAACTTCCAGTACTCTTTATATGTTCCAGTAGCCCCAGTTATTGTAGCATTTCCAGTCCAGCTTAAAGTTACGTTTAATCCTTCAATAACGAATGTATCTGAACCCCACTTAGTAAACTTAAGTTTAGCATCAACATATGGGAATTTGAATGTCACAGCACTATAAACGTTTGTTGTTATGCTGAATACATCACTCATATCATAGGGCTTGAACCAAACATTCTTATAAACTACTGATACACGCCAATCTCCACCTGGAACCTGCACCAGTGTAAGTGCACCACCAGGAGATGCTTGAACTAATGAGACTGCTCCAGTTGGATGCTGGAGAACAACAATCGGACTTACAAGAGCTTTACCATTAATGTCTACAACATTTAGCATGGCATCAAAGACATTGCAAACCAAATTATACATGAACGTAGTATCCCAAGTTTCTGATGCGCCCTTTTTAACTAGTGTACCATCAACATAAACTTTGACTAATCCAGTTCCAGCACTTACAACCTTTACTTCGGCACTTCTAACTTTAACCCATGATGCAGGCTGCTCAGGAGTAATACTCCAGTACACCTCTAACTTTGTTGTATCGAAGGGTAGGTATCCAGAGCCATGTGGAACAGCGCCAGTAGCCATTGAAACTCTAGCGGAATCATCAGCATATGGTGGAAGCTGAACTACACCGCCAAGATTACTCTTAGTATCGTGAGTTAATAGGTTTGGCCATGTAACATAAACTTTAGCTTCAGCCAATACTCCAGGTAAAGGTCTCTTATCCTTTAAAGTTATAGCTGTGGGTATAAGTTGACAATCTAAAGAGCCTGGTACTGCGTCTAAACTCGCTGCAGTTATGGATTTTACAGTTATTTCGTGAGTTAGCCAGTAGACTACTATTGTAACTTTAACATTTGGTACTTGTGGAAACTTTACATAGCCAGTTCCATTGGCTATAACTGTTGCTAATAATCTTGATGGATAATCAGCATCATGTACCATAACCTTTACAATGCCGTAACCAGAGGTGGTATTCAATTTATTGCCAAACCAATCATTTAATTGTGTTTCAAATTTCTTTACATTCATGTTCACAGTCAAGTTTCCTTGACCACCCAGTACAACAGCTGTTTTTGGTCCTATTAATGGTAGAGTGGGTTCTAAGGTGGCATTGGCATATTTGTAATTAGCCGGAAATCTCAGAATAGATTTAACTACACCTGTTGTAGTATTTGTAGTGGTGAATTCTAAGTATTCTAAGTCCCAATATACTTGTAGAGTCCACTTTACAGCACCAGTCCAACTTAAATTGTATGGTACTTGAAGCTTAACATAATCATCTGCAGCCTTCTTTACTGCAGAATATTTTTTCGTTGTCCAATTGTAGTAAATTGTTGCATCATAATACTCTAATTTATTACCATAATAGTCTTTGGGATAAAATTTAACTTCTAATACACTTGCAACTATGTAGCCTCCTGTAGTGCAGTTATATCCAGTTGTGGGTGCATCTTTTAGTTCAGCTCCAGTTATGTCCTTTTTCTCGAAGACGTAGAAGTAGTCTGTGCCTGCTGGATCCCACCATGCTGTCATATTGTATTTTGTGGTATTATGTGGTTCTGGTATTGTAACGTTTAACCAACCCTTACTATCAGTTCTTCCTTCGAATAGGAGTTTATTTCCAGTTTGGTTATATACTTTTACATATGCATTCTTCAGTGGATTTAATCCACAATCAGCAAATCTTAATGCTAATTTTGCTTCACTTGTTGCTGCTAGAGTAGTTTCTGTCGGTAATGTTGCGAGTATTGTTGCTAACAGTATTAGGGTTATTAGGAGTAGTTTTTTGTTATTCATTTTATTTCCTCCAGACTTCTCTCCTTTTATGGGTTGTTACATAATATTGTGTATTCTTTATTTTTAAGTGTTATCTTGTGGGATGTTTTTTGAAGTATTGGAATAGAGTTAATTTCAGTAAATTTTTTATAAATTAAATTTATTTTTGAAACTTGTTTTATTAGTGTTATGCTCTTTCCCTACATGGAAGATTTCTCAATATATCATTATGGTTTTATTAATTAAGTTAGGATTCTTTAGAATAGGGTTTAGATGAAGTAGTGTGGTAGGTATGCTATTTTTGTGTTGTTTATTGTTTTTGTTTTGAATTCGTTTTTTGTGAAGATTATGGCGGTTTTTGGTTTGTATGTGTTTATGAAGCTTATGAAGCCTCTTTTCACTTTTCCTAGGCTTTTTACTTCGATTGGTATTGGTTGGTTTTGTATGTCTACTATGAAGTCTATTTCAGCTTTTCCACTTGTTCTCCAATATTTTACATTGAATTCTAGAGTTTGTAGTTCATTGTGGATGAAGTTTTCGAGTAGGATGCCTTCATCCGTTCTACTTTCTAATGGTAGGAAGTTGTTGATTAGAGAGTTTCTTAAGCCGGTATCTATGAAGTAAACCTTTTTCGCTTTCCTTAATTCTGTGGTTAGGGATTTGTGGAATGGTGGGGTTGGGGAGATTATGTAGGTATTGATTAGTATGGAGAGGTAGTTTTCCAGTGTCTTATAGTCCATTCCTACTTCTCTTATTATGGAGGATAATTCAATTATGGAGCCAATTGTTAAACTGAGATAGTTTAGGAGTTTTCTAAATTTTTCTAGTTCTCTTATATTTAGGAAGAAGAATATGTCCTTTTCAATGTATGTTCTTGTTAAATTTTTTAATAGCTCAATTTTAATATTTTTATCCCTTTCCTTCACTATTGCGGGGTAGCCGCCGAAGATTATGTATTCTTCGAGTAGGTTGTTGAAGTCTTTTTGGAAGGCTGGTGAAATCTCTATGTCTTCTCCCCGAAGAATGAAGTTTACCACTTGATCTTTGTATTGGAGGAAGATTTTATGCATGTCTTTTGCTTTCCATATTAGGAACTCTTCAAAGCTTAGGGGGAGGAGTTCAAAGTATATTGCTCTTCCAACGAGGTGTTTTCCCACTTCAACCTTTATATCGAAGGATCCTGAACCGGTTAAGATGAACTTGATTCTATCTGAGAATAGGTCGAAGAGTAATTTTATGTTTTTACCCACTTTTCCACTGTACTGTGCTTCATCTATGAATAGAATGTTTCTATCCCCCTCCATGAATCTAATGGCGAATTCTTTGGGTGCATTTTCAAAGCTCTTCAACATATCTTCATCTTCAAGAGTAATGTATGAGCCACCAT
>JAWBOZ010000025.1:0-9170 GCA_038825625.1 Methanomethylicia archaeon
AATAACCTAAAGATTCACCGGTGGATTCAACTTTAACTGGAAATCTTATTTCCTCTGGAATTGTGGATAAATGCTCATAATAATATCTTTTTGAACCCTTAGAGGGGGAGATAATATTATTGGAAACTTTTAAAAGTCCAAGCCCAGCCAAATATTCCAAAACGTTTAGGAAGGATGTAAAGCTCAAATCTCTATATGGATGTGCTGACCTAACTAATAGATAAGCATCATTTATTGAAATACCTCCGAAATCAAGAGCTATACCCACCAATTGATGAGCTAAAACATCTAGAGCATTTTCATGAACAATCAAATCCTCCAATTCACCCTTTAAACCCATACTGCAGATAACCATACTCTCCAAAACATCATCAAAACCATTACAAAGAATGTATCCACGGGAACATCTATCTATAAAATGCCCACTCCTACCAACACGTTGCAATAGGGAGGAAACCTGTCTTGGGGAAAGGTACTGTATAACTAGATCCACATACCCAACATCAATACCCAATTCAAGTGATGATGTAGCCACAATACAATTAATTTCGCCAAGCTTGAATTTAGATTCCATAAACTCCCTAACCTCTTTAGACAGGGAGCTATGGTGAGTATAAACATCTAAACCAGCCATTCTAAGTCTACTACCAATATATTCAGCATATTCACGACAATTGGTGAAAACAATTGTTGATCTAGAACATTCTAAAAGTTCAATGATTCTCCTAATCCTAGAAGCTAAACTTGGATTACAAGCCCATTTAGCACTATTCTCAAAATCCAATTCAGTGATTTGTGGAAATTCCACATGAAATTCATATGGTTTGATTGTTGGATCCAATAAAAAATTAACATCACCATTAACACCACTGAAAAATTTAGAGATATATGGAGCGTTGGAGACGGTTGCTGAGAGACATACCAATTGAACCTTACCAGCAACACTTTTTAAACGCTCCAAAGCTAAAGCCAATTGAACTCCACGCTTACTTCTAATTAGATTATGAACCTCATCAATAATGATCCATTTAACATTCTTCAACCAACCCCTCATAATATTGGATGGTAAAATGGCTTGTAATGTTTCAGGAGTTGTAATTAAAACTTCAGGTGGAGATCTCATTTGAAAACGCTTAACAGTGGATGGAGTATCACCATGACGAACACTAATATCCACACCAACCTTACCACACCAATCCTTCATCCTCTTCAAAATATCCCTATTCAAAGCTCTAAGTGGCGTTATGTAGATTATATGTATACCTGGAACCCTACCGAAACGATCCCTAAAATCCAAATATAAACTTAGAATTGGTATGAATGCTGCCTCAGTCTTACCACTACCAGTAGGACTTATTAAAAGTAAACTTTCACCAGACAAAATCCTTGGAATAGCCAATTCTTGAATAGGTGTTAAAAATTTAAATAAATATGGTTTAAGGGATTCATGAATAAGATTAAGGTTCAAAAGATCTGCACCAAAATAAATTTATGCGGCAAATTTAAATGAATATTCCTATGATTAGAATGGTTCAATAAGCTCTATATCAGCTTCACTCACACCTGGAACAGACTCAACACTCTTCTTAACACTTAAAACAAGGTATCTAGCCAATGGACACATAAATGATGGAACTGTTAAACTCATCTTTATCTTAGCTCTCCCCTCAGAATCCACTGAAACATCCTTTATTAAACCCATCTCCACAACATTCACACCAACCTCTGGATCAATGACTTCCTTCAACTTTTCCATTATTGCCTCCTTTAAATCCACATTAACCATAAAATCACCAAAGAAAAATGTAATTAAACATTATTAAAGTTTTCCCATAAATTTAGAATCCTCTTCTAAGAGCTTTCCTCTCAGCCTCCATAATCTTCTCATAAAATGCTTCAGAATCCACTTTGAAAACCTCAACTATTGGCTTAACATTTTTAGCATTTAAACCTCTACCAGCAAGAGCTATAGCTGCAATCTTACCATACATGGAGATCAATTTAGCATTCTCAAAGGCATCTTCCACAATTTCCTTCTCTTCAACATTGAGTTTAACTCCACGCTTCTCCACAATCCTTTCCACAACACTTTCATCCACATCTAAAGATGCGATAAGCTTAGAACCACAAACTTCACATTTAGGTAGATCTTCAAGATCAATTATTCTAATAGGCCTCCACCAATCCCAATTCTCAACACAAACAAAGAATCTAACCTCATTAAGTAATCTAGCTTTAGTAGCTTCCACAAGAACCTTCCTTAACCTTTCAGGAGGTATTATTTCACCTTTCATGGATATCTTCTCCAAGCCAATCCTAGATATTGGTGATAAATCTTCAACCTCCATCAACCTCAATTCCCTAATTCCTGAGAAGACTTCTTTAAGGAATTCTTGAGCCCTCTCCACATCAATATCCATGGATAAATATTCCTTCAAAGCTTCATCATAAATTACCGAACCTTTAAACAGTTCAGTAAGCCTATGCATACCAATATTGGCAACATCCATATGTTTAGATAAAGCACCAAACCTCCTAGCCACATGTATAAGCCTATACTTAAATAATCCAGACCTCTCAGCAAGTTTAATGGATTTAACTTTAAGGTCCTCAACACTTAGATTCTTTAAAACTTCAACTAAATCCTCAAGTTTAACATCTTCAGAAGCCTTTATCACAACTCTATATGGATCCTCCTGAACCTCCACAGAATGACCTAAAAGCTCTGTTAAACTATCGCCCAAAATTCTTGAGAGAGCTCTATTTGCAAGTAAACCTAGATGTGTGGTGAACACTATCATTTCACCCCACTTCTCCAAAGTGACAACTTTATTTGACGGTACAGGTAAACCCCTCTCAACCTGATCTTTAACACTTATCAAAGCTCTCTTTAAAGAGTCGGGATCTATGGGATATTTACTTTTCAAATCAGAAATTACATTTTCAAGTGAGGAACCTGAAATAAGCTTATCAGACACGTAGCCTCTAATCCAACCGACCTCTTGGGCAACATCATATGGAACTGGAATCTCCTCACCAACCCAGCTTGGAATAGCCCCTGTGGGATCACTATCAGGTGCAACATATATCCTATCTCCAACACCCTCCTTAATAACCCATAAACTACCTCTAAAAATAAACTTCCTACCAGGATCACCATACTCAGAAACGAAAACCTCATCTAAGAATCCTACAGGAACATTATCCTCAACATTAACCACAAGATACTTCTTCTCATCCGGGATCATGGATAAATTCTCAAAGAAGTATTGATACACATTTTTACTATTTTTGGGTGCAAGTATTATGCCATCATCAAATGAAACCCATGAAAGTCTAGGATACCTATTATGCATATAATTTAAAACATTTATAATATCATCCTTAGTCATATTTTGATATGGATATGCATATTTGAATAAATCGAGAACTTCATCAAAACTCCACCTCTTCTTATACATTAGTAGAGATGATATCTGATGACATAAAACATCAAAAGGCTTCTCAGGAACCTTTACTGGCTCAAGCTCCTCAACCAATGCAGCTCTACAAATTGCCATGGCTTCAAGAGTATCATCTGGATCGGCGGTAACAATAATTCCATTAGATAAACCGCCAATGGTATGACCAGCCCTACCAACACGTTGAATAAGCCTAGTAACCTGTCTAGGAGACATATACTGTATTACGAGATCTATTCTACCCACATCAATACCGAGTTCAAGAGAAGATGTACATATTAAACCCTTCAATTCACCATTCTTTAAACCCCTGTCAGCAGCAACCCTAGAGGGCTTCGACAATGATCCATGGTGAACATTAATTGGGAAATTAACGTCCCAAACCTTAAATCTAGATGCAAGAACCTCAGCAATAGCTCTAGTATTAACAAACAGTAAAACTGAGTTATACTTTTCAAGGAGACCCCTTATAAATCTCAATCTAGCAGAAACTTCAGGATGCGTATAAATTTTTGTAGCTAGATCATAATCCTCTTTTGAAGGTTCTGGAAATACCACACTAAGCTTCATAAGCCTAGCCACTGGAACCCTAACTATCTCAATACTCCTATCATTACCCACAAGAAATTTACCCACAACCCCAGGGCTGCCAATGGTTGCAGATAAACCAACCATTTGAAAGTCATGACCAATAAGCTTCCTCAAACGCTCCAAAGCCAATGACAATTGGACGCCACGCTTATCCTCAGCCAACTCATGAACCTCATCCACCACAACCCATCTCAAGGATGTTAAACCTTTACGTAAAACACGCCCAGCCAAAATTATTTGGAAAGTTTCAGGAGTTGTTATCAGTAGGTCTGGAGGACTCTTAGCTTGAGCAAGCCTCTCAGACTGCTCAGTATCACCATGTCTAACAGCCACCTTAAAACCGAGCTCCCCACCCCACCACTCCAACCTCTCAAGAAGATCCCTATTAAGAGCCCTCAAAGGCGTTATATATATGACTTTAACACCAGAACCCCGCAAATCACACATCATACTGAAGATTGGTAGGAGAGCAGCCTCAGTCTTACCTGAAGCTGTAGGAGCTATTAAAAGAACATTCTTACCTTCAAATATTAGAGGTATAGCCTTCTCCTGAGGCTCAGTAGGCTTATAAAATCCCCTCTTCAACAAAGCCTTCTTAACAGGTAGTGCAAGTGAATTAAACACACCATCAAGCATCATTGAAACCACTTAAATAAGATCAACCCTTATTATAAATCGTATAACCACAGAAGCCGCAAGCAAACCTATCCTTATGATTAGCCATAACCCTACCACATCTAGGACACTTCATACCAACGAAACTTATCTTACCACTATTGTAATCATAGTTATACAATTTATGTCGCTCAACCATTAATAAATACACCTCAATAGCATAAACAAAAATACTATAAAAACTTTACCTACACCCTTTGGATAAAAATTATTAGTTGAAAGAGGCAAATATTATTTAAGGTTTAGAATGCAAGCAAATATACAAGTCAAACGCATAAGAAATGTAGGGATATATGCATCCATAAGTTATGGATTAAGCTCAAACATATATATAATTAAGAGTAGTGATGAGAATGCAATAGTTGATGTTGGATACGGACCTCCACACTCAAATATAATGGAGACACTAAATGAATTTGGGATGGAAATTGAAGATATAGATAAGATACTGATCACACATAGACATAAGGATCATACAAGAGAGCTTAGAAGAATCATTGAAAGTAATGAGAGAGCAAAGATATACATACATAAGGAAGATAAGGAAATAGTTATGGAAAACCTAAAGATAGGGAGAGACAGAATACACACATTATATGGAGATGAAGAAATAGGCATCGGAGATATAAAGATGAAGGTTATACACACCCCTGGACACACATCTGGAAGTGTATGCTACAAATATGAAGAAACAATATTCACAGGAGACCTAGTTTTTGCCAATGGAGATTATGGAAGAACAGACCTACCCACAGGAAACCCTAGAGAACTAATGAAAAGCCTAGAAATGGTAGCCACATTAAATATAGAAACAATGCTACCTGGACATGGAGAAGTAATACTAAAACAAGCAAAAGACCACATAAAACTAGCAGTGAAAAATGCCATTGCAAATCTAAGAAAACAATATAAATGAAAAACTTAAATGAAGACAAAAACAATTTTTAAGAGAGAAATATGAGCTTGAATATCATGGAAATACTGGAAGAAATAGTTAAAACACCAAGCGTATCGGGATGTGAAGAAAATACTGGAAGGAAAATTATAGAGTTTTATAAGAAGTTGGAATTGGATGTGGAAGTAGATTTAATGGGAAACATTATTGGAAAGATGGGGGATGGAGAACCGAGAATAATGATGGCAGCACACCTAGATCAAATAGGATTAATGGTGAAATATATAGATGAAAAGGGATACATACACTTTACGCAAAGAGGATTCGATAGAAGAGTATTGTATGGAGCAAAGGTAACAATACATGGAGAAAAGGGACCAGTAATGGGAGTTATAGGGGCGAAACCGGCACACCTAATAAGACCTGAAGAACGGGAGAAGGTTGTGGATGTAGAGGATATGGCCATAGATATAGGAGTAAAGAATAGAGATGAAGCAGTATCCCTTGGAATAAATGTTGGAGCAATAATAACACCAAAACTAGAGATATTAACCTTAGGAAACAAAGACACCATCACAGGAGTGGGATTAGATGATAAAGCAGGAATAACTGCAATGATAAAAAGCATGGAAATTTTAAAAGATAAAGACCTAGACCTAAGCATATATGCAGTGGCAACAACACAAGAAGAGCTTGGGCTAAGGGGAGCGGTAACAGCAGCATATAGAATAAATCCAAAAATAGCCTTTGCAATAGACGTTACACATGCCACATCATATAATGTACCGGAAAAAGCAGCCATGGGAATACACTTAGGAGGAGGACCGGCAATAGGCATGGGGCCAAACTTTCATCCAAAAATAGTGGAATTAATAATAGAAACATGCAAAAAGAATAATATACCATACCAATTGGAACCAATATTTGGAACAAGTGGAACAGATGCAGCAGCAATACAAATATCTAGGGAGGGGGTGGCAACAGCACTAATATCCATACCATTAAGGTATATGCATAGCATGGTGGAAGTAGTATCAATAATGGATATAGAAAATACTGCAAAAACTTTATCAAAAACAATAATGGAAATAAATAAAACAAATTACAATCAACTATTAAGTAGAATTTAAGATGAGGGAATAGAAGTGAGTAATTCTAAAGGCAAATTATTGATAGCCATAATCACATTACTAATCATATACACACCAATAATGGTGAAAGCTGAAGAAAACCATAATTTAACAATAGAAATTGTAAATGCAAATGGAGAGAAGATAACTGAAACATCAATATACATATATAAGCAGACTAGCCAAGACAGAATAAGCTTCCATGGGAAAGAAATAATTGAAACTGGAGAGAAAACCATAAAATTACCCGTGGGAACATACATAATATATGCAAAAGCGGATATTAAAGAAACCCCAAGCATAGATTATGTGATAGGATACACAACAATAGAATTGAGGAATGATATGAAGGTAAGGTTAACATTAATTGATGCAGCAGAAATAAAGGTTGCTGGAGAAAGTCTAGATGCAGAAAGCGATAAGCCTGGTAGGGTTATGGGATACGAATCATACTTCACAGAACCGAAAGAACTCAATGGAACAAAGATACTAAGATCCTTTGGAGAGAAGATAAGCGGCTTATCCATAGAAATAGAGAATGATAGGATAATAGTACCAGCAAACATTGATGTAAGAATAGAAGTTGAAGTATTGTATTCCACTGATGGGGGGAGGTATGTATACAAGAAATACTACAACCTCACAGATCAACCAATAAGATTGAGTAAGGGAGAATTAAGGATAATAGAATTATCTGAAACAACCCTTAAATGGAGTTTAGTAGAGGTGAAACTCAAATTAAATCAAACATTAATTAATATTGAAAGAGCAGAAAATGATGGATTCTACCTAGCAATATATAGATCAAGAATACCATACATAAATGAGCTAATCACAGGTGGGGAAACATCATTAAATATAAGAAATTATGATGAATGCTACTCCAATTTGAGGGAAGCACAACTAACACTAAACAATATAAATGATAAAATATCACAGCTATATAACGAATCCATAAATTCAGCCATAACAATAATATTCCTAATAGCATTTACATCAACAATCATAGGGCTGATGATATTTGATAAGGAATCTTATGGATTAATATCATCAACAATAATATTCATAATATTAATGCAAACCTTTCAAATCCTATATCCAGGAATAAAAACAATAAATCAGACAATGCTCTACACATATTCAGCCTTATCATACATAATAGCCACTTCAATAATACTAATACCCACACATATAAAAGAGGGGGAGAGAGCGTCCATCTGGAGCATAATTGCATCCATAGCCTCAATAGCGAAAAGAAGCCTAAAGAGGAGGAAGCTCAGAAGCACACTCACAATCTTCTCCATAATAATTATTGTGGGTGGATTTGTGGCATTAACTTCAGTATCCACTGAAGAGGGGTTAAAAATAATGGAGGGGGTAAAGACAGATGAGCCGCAAGGGATAATAGTGTATAGAAACCCTGGAGACTTAAAATACAACAAATTCACATCCATGGATCTAGGGGTAATAGATAGATATGCAATAAACATAAAGGCAGAGGAATACTCATTCAAACTTGAAAGCCAAGCAAAACTGACACCAACAGAAGTGGCAATAAACCCATACTCACCATACAAATTAAACATATATGGAGCATTAGCATTCACAAACCATGAAGACCCAATAATAAATAAAATAAATGAGAGAATTATTGGGAAAATACCTGAAAGAAGTGGAGAGATAGCAATAACAAGGGAAGCAACAAAGATCTTAGATGTAAACATTGGAGATGAAATCATACTCTTAATGAACAATAGAAGGATGAAGATCACTGGAATATTAAGTGACGATTTCATTGGAATAATGGATTATGATGAAAGGAAAATAACTCCGGGAAAACTAATAATAACTGGTGGAGAAGAAGCAAGAATTGAATTGGTGGATTGCGAAGCATTTGAAATTATTTTAGTCTCATGGGAGGATTCAAAGATATTCTCATTAATACCATCAAGATTATACATAAAGATCTCTGATGATGAAACCATATTATCACTTTCAAAACGTATGGCGATTTCCGGAGACTATATAGTTAAAGCCATCCTGCAAAATTCAACATATAAACTCCAATATCAAAGATATATGGAGATAAGGGGATTTGAAGCCATGCTAACACTGGCCATATCCATATCAAATATAGGGGTTGTTATGCTTGCATCAGTATATGAAAGGAAAAGGGAAGTTACAATACTATCATCCATAGGATTAAATCCAAGCCACATAGCAACAATATTTGCATTTGAAGCAATAATAATAGGATTAATTGCTGGAGGGATGGGATATATAACTGGACTAACCTTCTATAAATTAGCTTATAACTTAAGCTTAACCATAGAGGTATATCCAAAAGTTTCATCAAGCTGGGCTATGGCAACAATAATAGTGGCAGCACTAACAGCCATTGCAGGATCAATACCAGCA
>JAWBOZ010000026.1:0-8892 GCA_038825625.1 Methanomethylicia archaeon
GTGATGTACCCTCATACTCAGTTCCCAAATACTTGTAATACCAATCCACAACCATGATCTGACCATCAGGATTAATTGATGGAAATAAAAGCAAAATAACGTTATCCAAAATAGTTTTTATTGTTTCATCATCATCAGTAACAAGTTTATATGCTAATTCAATGGACATTTGTGTTCCACCAACCTCAGTGGCATGAAGACTATTAGTTATAACAAAAACAACTTTACCCTCCTTCACAAGCCTCTTAATCTCATCTTCATATAAACTTCTAGGATCAGCAAGTCTATGTGAAATCCAACGATATTTCTCCAAATTCTCTAAATTTTCCGGAGAACTAATATATGCCAATATAAATGGATGCTCCTCAGTACTCTTACCAAGCTCCACAACCTTAATTCTACTGGAATTCTCAGCCAAATGATAAAAGTACTCCACAATCTTATCCCAACGCGCCAACTTCCTATCTTCACCAATCTCAAAACCAAAAAACTCCTTAGGACTCAAAACAACCATAAAAACACCTAAAAAGATTTGATATAAACAATTTTTAATGCTTTCCATAACCAGAATAATGAAATATGTTGAAAACATTTTGGAAAAATGTTAACCATATAAGGATTCAAGACACATACTACGCACACAGTTATATACACTTGTCATTAGAATCTGTTGCGTGTAAAGTTATTTATTTCTGATTTATTAATGCTATTTGTGGTGTATTTGATTGGATAGATCGCGGATTATTCTCATCGCAATAATATTAATGTTCTCATTATGGGCTCTAACAATACCTGGAATTCTGCCAGAGGAGATGCGTCAAACATATTTAATGTATTCAAATATTATTAGAGCACTTACAACAATAATTATTGGTATAATTGTAATAGAAACTATAGCATCATTAATGATGATGAAACTACGTCATTTAGGTAGAGAAGTGTATATTGTTAGGAACATTATAATTGTTGGTGGATACATACTTATTGGATTCATAATTTTAACAATATTTGAAACCACTGGGATAGGTACAATTGCAGGAGCAACAGTTACCGGTCTTGTGGTAGGTCTAGGTCTCCAACCCATATTGGCAAATCTTTTTGCAGGATTAATAATTCTTGGAACAGGATTTATGAAACCTGGAACAAGAATTAAGATATCTGGTGGAATACCAATTTCACCAAGCCTCTTCCCAGCATATAAAGCATTTAGTAGAGATGAATATATTCCTACATTGAGGGGAATAGTAAATGAAATAGGATTAATGTATACGAAGATATTGTCTGATGATGGAGAACTTGTGAAGATACCAAATAATATGGCATTATCAAGTAGTATAGTTTTAGAGGAGAGAAGTGAACCGAAAACTGTGAAGGTTAGATACGAATTCCCAGTAAAATTTGATCCAGAAATAGTTTTATCAATGCTTAAAGAAGAATTGAACAAAAATTTTAATGATTGTAAAGTATATCTTGAAGAACAAAGTGATAAAACGTATTATATAGTTATGGTTATAGCAACAACACCACCACATGCAAAAGTTAGAGAATTTAGATCAGAAATATTGAAACATGTAATTAAAGTTCACAGAATACTGGAAGGGTAATGAAGATTATTTTGGTATTAAATGTGTTCCATCACAAGTTTCAGAAGATTGAAGATTTTTAAACCCTTCACGACAAGTGGAGAAGGTTAAACCATATTCATCAGCAACCTCTTTAACCATCTTCATAATCTCAAACCTAAATTTCTCAGACATATACCTTACACCACCAATCTTAGACCCAGACTTTAAATAGAGACTTTTTAAAAGTTCAGCTTTCTCTGGAATGGATTCTAAAATTCTAGTAAAGTTATCTGGTTTAGCCTTATAAGTGGATGAAACCACATGCTTAACACCAATACTAGCAACTCTAGAAACAATCTCAATTATACCGTTAAGATCATCATTAACCCCTGGAATTATTGGGTCAATCCTAACAGAACATGGAATATTAGCTTTACATAAAACCTTTAAAGCATCAATTCTAGCAGATGGTAATGGAGCATGAGGCTCTAATCTACTGGCTAAAGAATCATTTAAAGTTGTTATCGTAATACTAACTGTAAATTTACCTTTACAAAGAATATCTAAATCTCTAATTATAAGATTAGATTTAGTGATAATTATAACTTTAGCATTAAAAGACTTTAAAAGCTTTAAAGCTTCACGGGTTAAGTAAAGTTTACCTTCAGGTGGAGTGTAAGGGTCAGAACTATTAGCAATAGATATTGGAAGGGAAAGATCTGCTCTAATAAGGTCACGCCTAAGGAATAAGATGAACTTATCCTTAACCCTAGGCTTAAAGGCATCATGAACATAAGAAGTTATATAGCAGTAGCAACATCCATGACCACAACCAGTATAGGGAGATAGACTATACTTATCTGGACATGTGCATAAAGGGAAATTCCAAGGATCAAATCTACGTAAAACATAAACCATAACAAGAAAAATATTGAATACATGAATATAAAGAGTGTGGAATAAAAAGGGATTTATTTAAATTTTAAACTCTAACAGTTAAATCCTCTATATTCTTGCTATACTTAGTTACTGGTTCAGGTCTCTGCTTCCCTATGATCACCGTATCTGAATGTCTAAATCCACCAAAACCATAGATATATATCCCAGGCTCAACTGATGTAACCATACCATACCTCATAACTGTATAGTTGAAGGCAGTATCATGCCAATACTCATGCCCTTGAAGTCCAATTCCATGACCAGTCCTATGCATAATATATTCACCTAGACCAGCACTTTCAATTACAAATTGTGCAGCTGAATCAATATCGCAAACCCTCCTACCTTCAACACAAACCTCTAAAGCAGCAAGTTGAGCTTTATTAGCAATTTCAAAATACTTAC
Organism: Methanomethylicia archaeon; assembly: GCA_038825625.1. Taxonomy (GTDB): domain Archaea; phylum Thermoproteota; class Methanomethylicia; order Culexarchaeales; family Culexarchaeaceae; genus JAWBOZ01. The sequence continues at coordinate 2,910 of JAWBOZ010000026.1, forward strand.
ATTGTTTTTCTGATGGTTCACCAACAATAAATGTACGTTCATTCTCAACATTATACCTATTTAGTGTAACACCAATACCATTAACTATTACATCTCCAATTTGAATCTTCCTACCATAAAAACCTCCTGGACCGTGGGGCATAGCACTAAATGGACCATAACCAGTACCACCAGCACCAACAAAAATTTCGTATTCAGGATACTTCTCGGCAGCAATCCCACTAAGTTGGAGAGTAACTTCAGCCCCTATTTCCATTAGAGTTTTACCAGGTTTAATAGCTTCTTTAAATATTTCTTGACCAATATCAGTAAGCTCACCACCACGCCTAATTAAATTCAATTCTTCCTCACATTTAACCAGTCTCATATCTCTAAGCAAAATGGAAGAATCAATTATAGTTAAGTCTGGTAGGTAAGATTTTATTTTCTGTAATGATTGAACACTATCACAACCAATTCTACCATGATCTAAACCCCTTTCCTCCAATAAATTTGAAAGATATTTACTCCATTCAAGAACTGTTGGTAAACGATTAACTTGACGTGGATGCTCAACATAGAAATATGCCTCCTTAATTATCCCACGACCCTTCTCCAAATGAAATCTAAAACTATTCTGTGAAAGCTCATTTAAAAGTAGAAATGGTTCTCCCTCTAATGGTATAACTGCAGCTACAGGTCTCTCCCAAGGCTCAACATCAAGAAAGAATCCAGAAATATAAACAATATTCACTGGATCAAGAACAACTAAAGCTTTCAGATTATTCTTAGCAAGAAAATTTTTAATTCCAGTATGTCTATCACTGAGAACATTATGACTCCAACCATCAATAAAACTCAAAGTAAACACCTAAAAACATATTTATAAAGCAAATAAAATAAAAGCTTTACACAATCACATTTAAATATTCATCTTCCTAGCCCTTTTATCACACCAAACTACAAGCTTCATCTTCTCCTCAATATCCTTAGATCTAAGTTTATGCTCTTCAACCCTACCAACATCATATATATGGATAACCCTATATCCAAGTTCAGCTAAATAATTCGCTATATACCTCCTATGACATCTAAACCAAAATCTCTCAGAACACAAAATTACCGAACGTTTATCATCAATTAGATTTAACATTTTAGCCACAAAAGATTTGAAATCATCAGTTTTAGCAAATTCACCATAACCTTCACGCCTATAACCTCCAAGTTCTGGAAAATGATGATAAATAATTCCCACTTCACCAAGCTTAGAGGATAGGTTATCCTTACTAAACCATGGAAACTTACCACTGGTGGGGAAACGTCTAACATCTATAACAATCTCAATATTAAATTTTATGAGAATATCTAGAAATTCATCAAAATCACGTGTTGAATGACCTAAGGTATAAATTTCCATGAGCAAAAATATGTTTATTATAAATAAAAATTTATTCATAAATTGGAAAATAATTAAATGATGAAAATAACCATCTAAACATTAAATATTCTGCTCAAGTAAACTTTCAATACAAGACACTTCGCTCAAACACTCATAATGTATCTTCTCAGCATTATATTCATGAATCTCAATTCTATGGTATAATATTGATGAGACGAGCCTTTTAATAATTGACAAATCGTATAAACGTGTTAGATCAATATAATAATGCTTCAAATAATTCTCCTCCATAAAAGTCTTTATTTTGTTACTATAAGATAAACCAATTATTGGTGTTCCAACCATAAAAGCGAGAAGTATAGGATGAAAACGCATACTAATAACACAAGAAGCATTACTAATTAAACTTAAAAGTTCCATGAAAGAAAGATCTCGATAAATCAAAATGCTTACCCTTCCCCCATTTTTACAATTAATCCTCTTCATAACTCTAACAGTTTCATAAACATCAGATCTAAAACCATGATGAACCACTAAAAAGATCACATTCAAACCCATAACATCAACTAAATAATTACATAAATCAACAATAGAATCCTCCAAACTTTTAAGATTTAAATCAACAACCTTACGATAAGATTGAAGATCCTTCAAAACAACAATAACATATGGATCAGGAACTTTAAGAAACAAGTGATCTTTAGAAATTCTATGAATATCATCATATAAGAGGAATGACAAATCCCTAACGAGGAGAACTGGTTTAGAAATATCTAAACTCTTCAAGAAAGCTTTAGATACCAGATCTCTAACAGTAACCATGTCTGATATTCCCATAAGAAGTCTAAGGATAAATTTATCAAAAATGGAAAATGAATGTGGAAATTCAATACCCACAGAAAGAAGCAAAACCCTACAACCAAAAATTCTAAACAACAATGCATATAGGAAATCTGATAGAATTGTAAGTCCAGGCTGAACTATACCTCCACCACCCATAACTAGAAATTTACAACTCAATAAAGCTTTAAATAAATGCCATGGATTCCTAAATAAACTAATAGCTTCAACACCATAACGCGAATTAATAAACGATAAATCAGCTTTAAACTCGCTGGAAATCACAACTATTCTAGATTTATCCATAAATCTACTCAAACGATTAATTACAGCATACAATATTATATCATCACCAAGATTACCGGCACCATAATAACCAAAAACAGCAACCCTCCGCCTAGAAAAGATCACTTAAACCCATAACAAAGTGAAAATAATATTGTTAAAAGGGATTGTTTGAAACACTTATTCCACGAAGATTAAAATATATTCAAAACCATGGGAAAAAGAGTAAAAGTTTTGAAAACAAATTTATCAGCATTAGTGGGATAAGTTATATAGAGTTTTGACTATATAGTGTTATTTTGATGAATTTATGTATACAACCCATGTGGGAAGCTTCCCCCTAGAATATAGTGAGGAAAACGTGTTAAAAGTATTTCACGACATGATCGAGATAGGTATTGATTACCCACCATACCCTCAATTACGCGATTTCATAACCATATTTCTTAAACCATTAATTGAAAACAACATATTGAAAGAAGAGGGTAAGAAACTTATACTCCATAAACAGCTTCAAGAAGGCTTCCCCCCACCATCAATTGATCATGTGATTTATGAAGCTGAGAAAATAGCTGATGAATTGAAAAGAGATGAAAACTTAAAGTTCATGACTATTAGAGGATGCATAACAGGACCATTCACATTATCCTCACAAATACAATTAACATCAAAAGATTATGGATTAACAAATTCACTATTGAAAAATAAAGACTTAGTTCTAAAACATATGGTTAAACTTGTAAGAAGCTATGCCAATTACCTCCATGATAAATTGAAATTTAAATTCATAGTTATAGATGAACCAATACTCTCAATAATGGTTGGAGCGAAAAAGATAATGTTCGAATACACAATTGAAGACATAATTAAAGCTCTAGACACAATACTAAATGAAATCAATTTTACAGGTATACACGTATGCGGAATAATACCAGCCATATTAAAGGAAATCCTACTAAACACTAAATGTATAAAGGTATTAGACGATGAATTTAAAGACACACCAAGAAACTTCAATGTATATTCAAAAGAAGACTTAGAAAGAAATGATAAATACATATCGCTAGGATGCGTTTCATCCAAGAACATAACTATTGAAAGTGAAGAAGAAATCATGAAGATAGTAAATGAAGGAATAAATAGATTTGGAAGTAGACTGCTAATGATAAAACCAGATTGTGGTTTCAGAACTCTATTAGACATATCAAGAGACCCAAACAAAGCATATGAAATAGCCATAGAAAAATTAAGAAGAATCGTAAACGTATCAAATATGCTAAAGAGTATTATTTGAATTACTTACTTTAAACCTTTCAGCAATTGCCCAGTCTCTCCCTTAGTAGTCTACCGATTTTGATAAAGTGGTTTACGTAGAGTTTATTGATGTAAGTCGATTGTTGTTTATGAAAATGCTTATATATTTGTAAACACACTTGTCTACTTAGGTTATACATGTCTAGTGTTGTTAGTGTTCGTGTAAAAGAAGAGGTTAAAAGGTTTTTAGAAGAGGAGGGTATCGACGTAAGTGAAGAAGTTAGGAAGTTTTTAGAGGAGCTTGCAACTAAGGTAAAGCTTAAGAAGTATATTGAAAAATGGTGTAAGCTCTTGGGAGAGGTTATTCCCAGCGAAAAAGGGTTTGCAACAAGATCTGTGAGGGAAGATCGTGAGGGTCATTGATTCGTCATCACTAGTGAAGTTCTTTTCTCGCGAGGAAGGATGGAATAGAGTTAGAGAAGTATTGTTAGAAGGTGTTGTAACACTTGATCTAGGTATTAAAGAAGTGGCTAATGCCCTAGGGAAGAAAGTTTTGAAAGATGAAATCAGTTACGATATTGCACAAACAATTCTTAAAGACCTCGTTGAAGAAAGAGCTATACCTATTATAGATCAGGAGAGATTCCTTACTCAAGCCTTCACTTTAGCAGTTAATGATAATATAACAATATACGATGCTATATTCATTGTAATAGCAAAAGAACTTAAAACAGAGCTCGTAACAAGTGATAAAAGACAGATGGATATAGCTATGAAAAATGGTGTCAAAGTTGTATTCATAGAGTAGTGCAAAACAAAATATTGTAAAATCTACGTATGATCTAGTGATAGAATACTTTAGAAAATCCAGTTTGAAGATGAATCATTAACCACATAGGTTAGATAAGAGAAAAAGCACTGACTTATTAAGATTAATTTATTGAAATTAAAAAGAAAGAGGGTATAGTTGAATGGATAAAGTTTATGTGAGTACTGTTAAATAATCCAAGTCTTTTGGGAATTTTGTTAAAACAATGGGTTTATCGCTACCTATTACAACTGTATCTGGATGTCTAAATCCATATATACAGAACATAGATTCAACTGTGGTAACCATATTGGGCTTCATAATTCTATGATTGAAAACCATATCATGCCAATATTCATGTCCACCTAAACCAATTCCATGACCAGTTCTATGGAAAACATAATCTCCAAAACCATAATCAGCAAGTTCAGCAGCTTTTACGCATTAAATCAAGTTCATATCCATCTTTAATTAAACGTATTTCCCTAAGGATCCAACCAGCATCATAAACTTTAACTCTTGGTAGATGACATTTGAGAACTCTTTTAATATTTAAGTTATGTGTATCAAAACCTATACCACCTTTAAAATACCTCTATCCACGAATATAGTACAAAGAATATATGGGAAATCAATAGTATAATATCGTCTACCAGTTAATCTTGGATGTTCATCATAGAAAACCACATCTTTAATCCAATGAAAACCCTTCTCTAAACCATACCTATAATGATTTATTGAAAGCTCATTTGAAATCATAAATGACTCTCCATCCAATGGTATAACTGTAGCTATAGATCTCTCCAAAGATCAATATCTATATCCATTCTACAAGAAGGATATAGAGGAAGGTAGATTAACAAGGGAAAAAGCAGAGGAATTACTACAAGCATTTGGCTTAAAAATTATTGACTTACAACATGTAATAGTGAGGGAAAAATGTTATGGATGTGGAATTTGTGCAGAAAACTGCCCTTCAGGAGCATTAAAAATTGTTGGAATGGAAATTACAGTTGAAGAACTAATTAAAGAAATAGAAAAAGATGTGAAATTATATGATGTATCAAATGGTGGAGTAACATTTTCAGGCGGAGAACCACTATATCAACCAGAATTCCTCCTAGAAGTATTAAATAAGTGTGTGAAAGCAGATATAAGCACAGCTTTAGATACCTCTGGATATGCACCAAAAGAAGTATTTAAAAAGATGATCCCCTATGTAAACATCTTCTTATACGATATAAAGATCATAAATGAAGACAACAGCTATAAGTATATGGGAGCCACAAGCAAACCAATACTAGAAAATCTAAGATTGTTAATTGAGGTGGATAGAGGTAGAAACGTCATATTAAGATTTCCAGTAATACCAAACATAACAGATACTAAAGAAAACATTGAGGAAATAATAAAACTAA
>JAWBOZ010000027.1:0-8706 GCA_038825625.1 Methanomethylicia archaeon
ACCAAATGAATCAATAAACCTTAAAGATATGGAGAAAGCTGTGGAAGGATACATTATGATGATTAAAATTCTTGAAGAAAAATTATGTAAAAATAGTTGAATTTAGGATTTTAATCTTTTTCTAACCGCCTCTAATGCTATGTCTACATCATTTAATCCTAATTCCCTAAGTTTTTCGCTCTTCGGTATTCCATATTCATCCCAACCAACAGCTTCATAATACTGCTTCCTTTGAATATCCACTTCATTTCTATCAGCAGCTTGCCCCTTATAAGGTCCGCTTGGTAGAGGTTCATAGAATCTTAATGGATTATCATCATGAATTTTTGGGTTCCAATAAAAGTCTGGTCCACCTAAGAGTAATGCTGCACGCTGAAGGGTTAATATTCTTAACCCATCACCATAACACCATTCCTGTGGAGTTAAATGAATACCAGTTATAGCTTCATAGAATTCCCACATTAATGATGGATTTGGGAAGAAATTGAAAATGCATACAACAGCTGAATCACACATTATCCTAATAATTTCACCACCACTGGAATCTATTGGGAGTCTAGCTACGGAAGTATGATCTCCACTTTGCACGGAACATGCATATGCTATGGGTGTTGGATAATCCATTCTACTCCTAATACCATGAGCACCAATAGCAACACCCTTAACTTGTACAGCATATGGAAGGAGGTCTAAACCTTTAATTTCACTAAGTTTTAATGCAGCTCTATAAGTTCCTTCAGCAAGAATATCACCAATACCAACCCTATAAGCTATCATCTTAGCTAATTCTCCAAAAGCTTTAGCATTACCCCAACTTAGATCTAATCCTCCAAGATCCTCCCTACTTAAAATGCCGCGTTGATATAATTCAGCTGCAAATCCAAGAACATTTCCACCATTGATGCCACAAATTCCAAGGTCATCCACAATAGAAGCCACATAGACATTTTCTTCTGGAGTAAAGATGCCGAGATTTGTTCCCACATATGCTTGTAATTCATAGTCTGGATTATCTGTCAACGCTCCTGCATATGGACCTGATTTAACTAAAGCCACCTTTAAACATGTTGTTGGACATCCATAATCACCCCAATAACGTTTAATCCAAACCCTACGCTCAAACTCATCTACACCAAAACTTCTTTCATCATGCCACTCCTCCTGCCAATTCTTAACAGGTTCAGAACTTTGCATTGCACCAACACTATAACCCGCAGACCCAGTACCCCATCTACGCATACCATCCCTAGCAATGCATTCATCATATGCTCTATATAGTAAATTATGGAACCTTATTGGATTATGAATTTCTGGTAGTGGACCGGAACCCTTTATGACTATGGCTTTAAGTTTCTTTGAACCCATAACGGCGCCGTAACCACCATAACCGGCAGCATGAGTCCATTTCTCCATGACGACGGCAACTCTACTTAGGTTTTCCCCTGCAGGACCTATGTATAGTATTGATGGATCTTTCCATTCACCAAATCTCCTATACTTACCGTTTAAATAATCCAGGGAATCCTTAGTTAATCTCACAACGGTATCCTTACCGTCTAAACCCCAATATTTGGATGCATCCCTAACTTCTACTTCATCATCTTTAATCCATAGGTATACTGGATCCTTTGAAGCACCCTTTATAACTATAGCATCATATCCAGCACATTTTAGATCAATCCCAGATTCGCCGCCCACAGTGGAGCCAATAATACCATTACTTTGTGGGGATTTACCGGAAATACAGATTCTGCCTCCAGGGTAGAATCCAGTTAATGGTCCAGTGGCAACTATTAATAGGTTTTCTGGAGATAATGGGTCAATTTTGCTCCATCTCTCTCCAATTCTATCCCAAAGAATCTTTGTTGCAAGACCTCTACCACCAACATAATGTTTTAGAATATCTTCATTAATATCACTTACATTTATTTTACTTGAATTTAAGTCAACTTCTAAAATTTTCCCACAATAACCTCCAATCATAGGAATCTCCTCCCAAAAGCTCCATACATTCTAATAACCAGTTCATCTGATATCTCCTTAGGTTTCCTAGCATAAAGTTTAGTTTGCTTCCCTAAGCCAGCCTTTGGAATAACCCATAAAACATTATACTTAGCTTTCTTACAAATTTCAACACATTTTGGATGTCCTCCACACAAATCACAAATAACCACATAATTTCCACTTGGATGTTTATGTGGAACTCTACCTGGACATGCATCGATACATTTACCACACATGATACACTTCTTATCATCAACCATAACTGCACCTGTAACTTCATTTATGGATAAAGCCTTAACTGGACATACATTTACACATGGATAATCTTCACATTGAGAACATAGGTGTGGAAATTCTATTCCAGGAACAAGTTTGAAAACCCTAATCCTAGAAGCTTCAGGCCATATCCTACCTTCATGCATTAAACTACAAACAACCTCACAAAGTCTACAACCACTACAATTAGCAAAATCTCTCATAATCCATATCTGAGACCTAGCAGCCATAACACCACCAAGAATTATTGAATACATTTATATCTTGGAATTATTTAAGAGTGACTATCAATCACAACATTAATTTTAACTATGGATTTAACAATATAATAATTTGAGGAAAATGTCTGAAAAACAACCAATATTTGTAATACATAAACATGAAGCAAGAAGATTACATTGGGATCTTAGACTCGAGATGGATAATGTACTTAAGAGCTGGGCTGTACCAAAGGAACCCCCACAAACTTCAGGTGTAAGGAGATTAGCAATAATGGTTGAAGACCACCCACTAGAATATGCGAATTTTGAAGGCATAATACCAGAGGGATATTATGGCGCTGGAAGAGTTGAAATATGGGATAAGGGAACATATAAACTCATGGAAAGAACAGAAAACAAAATAGTATTCCAACTTAATGGAGAGAAGCTGAAGGGAGAATACATACTATTAAAATATGAGAAGAGTGGAGAAGACAACTGGTTATTCTTTAAAAAGCATTAACATGATGTTGTGGTGTAGATCATGGATGAATTTAAAAATTTGTTGGAAGTAAATTCGGCAAGCAGAGAATTGAGAGAGAAGGGTAAACTACTATTAATCGGATCTTGCACAATACAGGAACATCCAGAAATAGTGGAAAAATACTGTGAAAATAGAGCTAAACTAAAGGTATGTTTGGAGAGAGAACACTTCAACATGGTATGTTTAAAATTAGCTTCAATAATATCTAGAATACCAATAGAGGAAATAGTGGTGTTAACAGTGGATGGATCACCACACTGCATACAATTACATTTCATGATGAATGAATTGGAGAAAATTACAGGTAAAAGATTGAGTATAAAACACATTGTAATATATAAGGGTAGAGATATTGAGGTAGGTAGAGAAAGGGTTAAGAAAGCAAGATATTTAACAAAGGTTAGTGAAGAGTAAATGCCCCTCCTAGTATACAATATTGAGGAAAACATCATTAGGAAGGCAAGGATAAACGATTATTTAGAAGTGGTTAAAGCATTATTGCAATTTATCCCGTATGGAAAAGTTTCAACATATAAAAGCATAGCTAAAGCATTAAAGATAAATCCAAAACTTGTTGGGAAAATCATGAAACTAAATGATCAACCAATAATATATCCATGTTACAAAATCGTAAAGAGCAATGGAGAAATAGGTGGATATAGTGGATCTGGAGGAGAAAAATTTAAAGAGAAAATTATTAGAAGCGAAGGTATAGAAATAATAAAAAATGGGAAAATAAGCAGGGAATACATTATTGACATCCTTGATTTAATATCATAGAAATCAGTATTCAGCCAGTTTAAACCCTTTCTCCTTTAAAGCCGCATGTGCCGCTGCAAGCCTAGCAACAAGTATACGATATGGTGAGGCACTAACATAATCCAATCCAATCTTATGACATAAATCTATGCTCTTAGGATCCCCACCATGTTCACCACAAATCCCTATCTCAATGTCCCTTCTAACCTTTCTAGCCTCTTCTACACACATCCTCATAAGTTTGCCCACGCCCTTCACATCTATTGTTTCAAATGGATTGAAATCCAATATTCCAAGTTCAAGGTATTTGGGTAGGAATTTTGCTTCAGCATCATCTCTACTAAAGGTATATGTGGCCTGTGTCAAATCGTTGGTTCCAAAACTGTAAAACTCCGCTACGCGGGCAATCTCATCCGATGTCAAACATGCACGTACAACTTCAATCATAGTTCCAAACTTGAATGGAACCTTCATACCATACTTAGCTTCAACCTCTTTACGAGCCGCTTCAACAGCATGCTCCTTAACATATATCAATTCCTTAACATCACTAACCTGCGGGATCATTATGGAAGCCTTAATATCATAACCTTCTCTAATCAATTCAGCTGTAGCTTCAAGTATTGCCTTCGCTTGTGCAGCATATATCTCCGGATATACAACACCAACTCTAACACCCCTATGCCCCATCATTGGATTAGCCTCAGTTAATGCTGAAACCCTTTTAAGAAGCTTCTCCTTCTCCTCAGCATCCTTCAATCTACCTGCATGTTTCAATTCAATAATCTCAGACATCAATTCAACCTCTTTCGGTAGAAATTCATGTAATGGTGGATCAAACAATCTAATAATAACTGGCAATCCATTCATCACTTTAAGAATATCAATGAAATCCCTCTTCAACAATGGTACAAGCTTTTCAAGATTTCTCCTCCTCTCATCTATATCAGAAGACAAAATTACATTTCTAAAAACTTCAAGCCTCTCAGGAGCTCTAAACATCCTTTCAGTCCTCAATAGACCAATACCTTCAGCACCAAACTTTCTAGCAATTTCAGCATCTTCAGGAGTATCGGCATCAGCTCTAACTCCAAGCCTCCTAAACTCATCAGCCCAAGATAGAAGCTCCTCCAATTCCGGAAGGATTTTAGGTTCTATTGTTGGAACTATACCTACATAAACATTTCCTGAGAAACCATCAATAGTTATGTAATCTCCCTCTTTTACGACTACATTTTTACCCTTAACAGTGAATTTCTTCTCATCATAATTTATTATGATATCTTCACATCCAACAACACATGGTTTACCAATAGCTCTAGCAACAACAGCAGCATGACTTGTCATACCGCCCCTACTAGTCAATATACCCACAGATGCATACATACCATGAACGTCATCAGGTTTTGTTTCCTCTCTAACCAGTATAACCTTCTTACCATTCCTACTCCATTCAACAGCTTCATCAGCTGTAAATACAATCATACCTGAAACAGCTCCAGGAGATGATGCAAGACCACTGGCTATTGGTGAAACCTTATGGGATGTATCAATCCTTGGGTATAGTAATTGGAGAATATGATTTGGGGATACACGTAGCAAGGCTTCTTCCCTACTTAATATTCCCTCCTTAACCATATCTACAACAGTTTTAACTCTAGCTATAGGTCCAAGCTTGCCATTCCTAGTTTGTAGGAAGTATAATTTACCACGCTCAATTGTGAATTCAATGTCTTGAACCTCCTTCTTAACATGCTCTAAAAGTTTTGCTCCAGCATACAATTCATCATAAAGCTTTGGATTAATTCTCTTCAATTCAGCGATAGGCCTTGGGGTTCTAATGCCAGCAACAACATCCTCACCTTGAGCAGTCTCTAGAAATTCTCCATACAATTCATTTTCACCAGTGGCTGGATCCCTGGAGAATATTACACCAGTACCTGAAGTTTCACCAATATTTCCAAAAACCATGGCCACAATATTAACTGCGGTTCCATCAGCTATTTCAGGAGTTATATTGTTAGCTTTCCTATAGAAAACAGATCTAGGAGAATTCCAAGATTTAAACACAGCTTTTATAGCTAATTCCAATTGCTTCCATGGATCATCAATAAATTCTCCATATTCACGTTTAATTATATCCTTAAACCTTTCAACAGCCTCCTTTAAAGCGATAGCACTTAACTCGGCATCACTACTAGCATTATATTTGTGTTTAATGTTTTCGAAGGCATCATTGAAAAATTTCTCATCAACACCCAAAACTATCTTACCAAACATTTGTAGGAATCTTCTATAAGCATCATAAGCTGCACGTTCATCACGCATCTGTTTAGCTAAACCTTTAACAATAACATCATTGATTCCAAGATTCAAAACAGTATCCATCATACCAGGCATGGAAACAGGTGCACCAGATCTAACTGAAACCAGTAGTGGATTTTCAGGATTGCCAAAAACCTTCCCAGTCTTCTCCTCAATATATTTCATCTTCTCTCTAACCATTTCCATAAGCCCTTCTGGAAGCCTCTCACCAGCATTATAAAACATTCTACAAACTTCAGTGGTTATTATTATTCCAGGTGGAACAGGTAACCCTTGCTGTATCATTAAGCATAAGCCAGCACCCTTACCTCCAAGCAATTTAACATTATTTGGGTCAGCCTCTTCAAAGGTATATACCATTTGAAGCCCAGACTTCTTAACCACTTTATAATCACCAAACAAGATTATACATTAAGTATAAAAAGCATGTTAAAAACTTTACGACTACACTCTTAACAAATAAACTTAAATATGTAAATAAATTTGTTCAAAAAATTAATATACTTGGAAGAAGCAAAGGATATTTCGGACCATTATGTCAAACATAAAGAAGTGGACAAGTGAAACTCTAGGGATAACAATAGAGGTGGATTATGATAAGTGTAAGGGTGTTGGAGAATGTGTAAGGGTCTGCCCCACCGGAGTCTATAAACTAGTTAATGGAAAAAGTGTTGCTGAAAACATAGATAACTGTATACAATGTTGCGCATGTGTGGTAGCATGTCCATACACAGCCATAAAACATAGCACATGTGGATAAAATATAAATCCTTAACTTTAATTTTTTAATTTACAAATCCATTTACAAATGATAGTAGTACAAAGCTTAAATTCAACAATAAATATCTGAAAATTTTGCAATAAAAAATCAATATAAGTTAAATAATTGTAAACTAATATGTTAAATGGTTTGGGGGAAGTTATGGAGACAATACGAGGATGGATTTTAAAGAGCAGGGAGCATGGAAACATAATATTCATAGATATAAGAAATCATGATGGGATAACACAATGTGTAGTGAAGAGGGAGAACGTTAGTGATGAGGATTGGGAGAAGGCTGAGAAATTAACTCAAGAATCAAGCATAATACTTCATGGAGAATGGAGAGAAGAAGAGAGAGCCCCAAGAGGTAGAGAATTTATTGTAAAGGGTTTAGAAATTGTCCATATGGCGCAATCACCATACCCATTGGGTAAGAAGGCGCATTCACCAGAGGTATTAATGGAGAAGAGACACTTAGCAGTTAGAGGACAAAAGTATCAAGCAATATTTAAAGTTAGAAATGAAATATTGAGGTCAAGTAGAGAATACTTTCTAGAGAATGGATATATAGAGGTTTCACCACCAATAATAGTTACCACAGCATGTGAGGGAGGAGCAACACTATTCAAAATAGACTACTTCGATACACCTGCATATTTAACTCAAAGCTCGCAATTATATCTAGAAATAATGATATTCACATATGAAAAGGTTTGGTGTCTAGCACCATCCTTCAGAGCAGAAAAATCGAGAACAAGAAGACATTTAGCAGAATTCTGGCATTTAGAGGCAGAGGCAGCATGGATGGATCTAAATGGATTAATGCAATTAGAGGAGGAACTGGTATCACACATATGCCACTCAGTGGCAGAGAATTGTAAGAATGAACTCAAGATACTTAATAGAAACCCTGAAGACTTGATGAAGATTGAAAAACCATTCCAAAGAATAAGCTATGAAGAAGCAATAGAAAAACTCAAGGAAATGAAAGTAAATATTGGAGATGAAATAGGTGGAGATGAAGAATATATTTTAACGAAAGATTTAAAGAAACCAGTATTTCTTGTTGGATATCCATTAAAGTATAAACCGTTCTACGTTAAAGAACTGAGGGAAAAACCTGGAATGGGGGCTACAGTGGATCTACTCGCACCGGAAGGATATGGGGAAATGGCTACTGGAGGGGAGAGGGAGGATGATATAGATAGATTGGTGGAGAGAATAAGGATGGAGGGATTTAGCCCAGAAAATTATGATTGGTATCTAGACTTAAGGAGATATGGTTCAGTACCACATTCAGGCTTCGGACTGGGAATAGATAGATTAACATGGTGGATATGCAAACTTGACCATATAAGGGAAGCTCTACCATTCCCAAGACTATTTAGAACTGGAAAAATGATATAGAGTGAAGATAAATTAGATGATGATTGATCATGGGGAAGATTAAGGCAAAAACCATAATATTTGCATCAAAAATGGATATAGCATCTAGAAATATAAAGAACCAGATATTGAAGAATCACGAATTTAAAGAAGATGAGTTAGAAGGACAGAAAATATACTACAACGTAGAAAAACAGGTCATGCTTGTGGAGATATTGGAGGACTCAATATATGCAGAAAATATTGAGGGAAAATTTGAAGCAGAACTATTCATATTTGCAACTAGACATTCGGCTGAAAGTAGAATACCAGCATTATTGACACATGTCCCAGGGAATTGGACTGAGAATACAAGTATGGGTGGAAAACCTAGAAGTGTGGCTATAGCCCCACCAACAACACTAAAAATAGCATTAATGGAACTTGAAAAACAAGCAAGGGAAAACCAT
>JAWBOZ010000028.1:0-8674 GCA_038825625.1 Methanomethylicia archaeon
GAGTTGGATTTTTACAAAAATTTTTTGGAATTATGGTATAGGGGTGGATGGGAATGGTTTTGAGAGAGGTGTGGAGAGATTTTGAGAGTTATATTGGTGAGAAGTGGTTTAGGTTTGTTGGGGTAATGCTAGTTTTGAGCAGAAAGTTTGTTGGGTTTTTGAGGTTAATTGGCAGTGGTTTTGTGGTATTTAATAATAAGCATGTAGTAAAGGCTTTTTTGCAGATATGGATGGGGATATTTGCTTTATTTTTAGGTATTTTTATGGTTAGGATTGTTCCAGCTATGGGGGGGATAATAGCATATATGGGGACTTATAGTATTTTGGCTGAATTTGCTTGTGTAGGAATATTTTATTGGCTTTTTATGAAGGGAATAAATAATTTGAGAGTGGCTGATATTTCTGAGGGAGAAAAGGAGACTGTGGTGAAAATGAATTCGGATATTAGTGCATACTGTATGAAGTGTAAAAAGAAGGTTATTATAAGTGATGCTAAAGAAATTGTTTTAACGATGATAACTAAGGGTTTAGCATTGAACCTAAATTATTAGCAAGAATTTTTATGGGGATAAAAAGGGTTTAACATAAGCAATTATCTTCTTCAGCTATAATACATATTAATGAATTACAATTTTCCAATTAAACATATGGTGATAGATGGTTTGAAGAGGATTGCCATATTTTTAGGTAAATTTGTCTTCTATTTTTATGCATTTATTTGGACTTTAAAACCGAGGAAAGCCTATACGATGCATGATGTTCTTAAATTATTGTATTATGATTTCCTATTTTTAAGGGAGGAGGATATTGAAATAGTTAAAATTACTGAGGATGAGCTGGTAACTAGATCTAGAAATCCATGTCCCATACTTAAATTAGCTTTAAAATTAAATTTAGATACTAAATATGTTTGTAGAGAAATTTCTGAGCCAGTATGTAAATATGTGCTTAAAAAACTGAATCCAAATCTTATTTTTGAAAGGAATTATGATCATATTAGACCATATAAAAATAGTTGTGAAGAGAGAATATACAAAGGCAAGTAATTAACTCATAGATAAACTGTTATGTTTATTGTTTAGAAAAATTTAGATAAAGCATGCACTTCTATCCCGTGTTTGAAGAAGCTTATAATGAGTTTATAGAGAAGTGGTGGGGGAAGAGATGTTAGGGGGCTTTCTTTGAAGATATTAATTTCATATTTCCCAATTAGTTTATGCATTCGTAAGTTTGGAAGTTTAGTTTGATGTGAATCTTATTTCCTTAATTTTCATTATTGTTATTGTGATAGCCAGTGTGATTATGATTATTGTTATGTTGTATATTGGTATTTCTGTTTGTTTTATGGTTATTTTTAGATCGCTTTTTAATGTGTTTAAGTGTCCTTTGTATTCCAGTACTGTTAGCCATGCATTTTCATTGAATAATTCGCTTATTCTCATGTCTATTTTGTTTAATTCATCTTTTGATATTTGGAATTCTATTGGGTATTTCATTTCAGATGTAATGTAGTGTGCTCTTTTGAGTTGTGGATGCTCTCCTCTTATTCTTTCTTTCGTTATTGTGAATATGGTTATTTGTGTTTGTCCTGGGATTAGGCTTGAGATTTTTAGTGGGTAGTATAGGAAGCTTGTATTGAATCTATATAGTATTGGGTTTACGCTTCTCTCAATTTTTGATATTGTTATTAAATCTATTGAGTAGTATTGGAATTCCATGTCGATGTAGTCTTGGATTATTTCCTCCAATGATTCTAGGTATGGTTTTTGTGTAATATTGTTTTCCCTTAAATAATTCTCCATCCAATACATAAGTTCCCTCGCGTTTGATGCTTTTACTATTGTGATATCATGTACACCTATTTTCTCATGGAATATTATTTCTAAGCCCTTTATATCCCCTAAACTTCTACCATAAACTCTATACATCTCAAACCCTTTATTCATAATAATTTTCTGTAGTTCTTCAAAGGATTTGAAATCAGCTTTTTGGATCAATGGTTTTGATGGTAGTGGTAGTATTTCTAGGGCTATTGTATCCTCACTGGATTTTACATCCGTGGATAGTATGAGTATTTCTTCAATTCCATTCCATGCTATGATTGCCTTTTGCCCAGGTTCATATACTGAAATTTCAGGTCTTATTGGGATCATTCCTCTATCAGCATAAGTGTATGGAATAGTTATGGTTAGGATTATTAGAGTTATAATTATTTTTAATGCTTTCCTCATTTGTTGCTATATATGTCTTGTCTTTTTATTTAATTTTTGGTTCGAAATGTATTTAGATTTAGTTTGTTAGAGTATTTTGTTTGGGTTTTGTTTATGCGTGAGTTTGATCTAGTTTTGGAGGGTAAGGCTCTTTTGCCTTGGGGTTTATGTGATGTTGTGATTGGTGTTGAGGATGGTAAGATATCCTTTATCTCTAAGTCTGGTGGTCTTGTTAGGGGTTTGAGGAGGATCGTTCTTGGTGATGGTGAGATTCTAATACCTGGTATCATTGATGCTCATACGCATGTTAGGGGTATGGGTAGGTCTGATTGGGAGGATTTCCATAGTGGTTCTATGGCTGCTGCAGCTGGTGGTGTGACTTGTATTTTTGAAATGCCCATCACTCTTCCATCCACATCCACAGTCATAGATCTTAGGGAGAAGATTAAGCAGGCTTCAGAGCAGTCTATTGTGAATTTTGGTTTTCATGGTGGGGGAGGTTTTGAAGCTATTCCTGAAATACATGGGATGTCTAAGCTTGGTGTAGTTTCCTTTAAGATATTTATGCATCCTCCTCCAAGGGGTAGGGAGAGTGATTTTAGAGGTTTATACATTAATGATGATTCCCAACTCTTTGAATGTCTCTATACCATAAATTGTGAGGGTAAGCCTGCTTATATTCATGCTGAAAATCATGTTTTAGCTGAGTATTTTATGCATAAGCAGATGGAGTTGGGTGGTGGAGATCTAATTGCGTACACTCTTTCTAAACCTAGTGTAGTGGAGTGTGAAGCTATTAGTAGTGTAGCAATTTTTGCTTCACATATTAATGCTAAAATACATATTGCCCATTTATCTTCAAAGGATTCTATACCTATAATTAAATTCTTTAAAAATGCTGGTTTACATATAACTTCTGAGACTGCTCCACATTATCTTCAATTTACATTGGATGAGGTTAAGCATTTGGGTTCATATGCAAAAGTTAATCCTCCAATAAGATCTAAAGAGGATAGGGTTGAACTGTGGAAGGCTTTGTCTATGGGGGTTATTGATATTGTTGCTTCAGATCATGCTAGCTACCCTAAAAGTGTTAAGGATGTGGATGATATATGGAAGGCTTATATGGGTGTTCCTGGGATTGAATGTCTTGCACCTATAGTTTTTAATGGTGTTAATCGTGGTTTTATAACATTGTGGAGGGCTGTGGAAGCTTTAAGCACAAATGTTGCTAGGATTTTTGGTTTATATCCTAGAAAGGGTTTGATCGCAATAGGTTCCGATGCTGATCTAACGGTGGTTAATTTGAAGGAGAGGAAGGTCTTAAAATCCTCTGAATTTCATACTAAAGCTAGGGATATTGCACTTTTATATGATAATGTTGAGGTTGTCGGAGTTCCTGTAATGACTATTGTTAATGGTGTTTTGGTCATGGATCATGGTGAAATTGTTGGTAAACCCGGTACTGGCAGATATGTTAAGGTTTAGTTTGGGGGGACGATTTTGAGTGTGGATGTAGATTGGCTTAGAAATCAATTTGAAATTTTTAAAGGGTTTAGTGATACTGGTATAGGGATAACTAGGGTTACATATACTGAATCTTGGTTGAAAGCTCATGATTATGTTAAGAAGTTGATGATGAATGAAGGTTTAGAGGTTAGGGTTGATGGTGTTGGAAATATTATTGGATCCTTTAAGCCTATGGGTGAAATTGAGGGTAGAATTGCTATGGGTTCTCATATTGATTCCGTTAGTAATGGTGGGAATTATGATGGTCTTGTAGGTGTATTGTCTGCCATTGAGATTGTTAGAATTATTAAGAGGTTGAATTTTAATAAACAGATTGACGTCATAGTTTTTGCCGCTGAAGAAGGTGAGAGATTTAATGTTGGTTGTTTAGGTAGTAAAGCTATTAGTGGCGAATTATCTGATGATGATCTAAACTCAATAGTTGATAGGAATGGTAAATCACTACTTCAAGTCTTGAAGGATTGCGGCTTCTCTGGAGATCTATCTTCATGTAGGATTAGTAGAGGCTTTTATGATAAGTTTTTTGAGGTTCACATTGAGCAGGGACCTGTACTGGAATCCATGAATATGGATATTGGTGTGGTTACTGGTATTAGTGCTCCTTCACGTATTATGGTTCAATTCACTGGTTTATCTGGACATTCTGGTACTGTTCCAATGGATTATAGAAGGGATGCATCGCTACCTTTAGCTGAAATTATATTTGAGGTTAGGAGAATGGTTGAAGAGTTTAAGAGTGTTGCTGTGGGAACTGTGGGTTATGTTCAAATTAAACCAAATGTAGCAACAGTGATACCTGGAGAAGCGAAGGCTATAATTGAATTTAGGAGTATTAGTAGGGAGGTTAAAGATTTGTTGATTAGATCAGCTTTGGATAGTATTTCAAAATTGGGTTTAAAGTATAATGTTGAATGTGAAGCTAAGGTTATTGTTGATGAAGATCCAGTTGTCATTCCCAATTATATTGTTGAATTGATTGAAAATTCTACTTTAAAGCTTGGTTATAAAGCTTTGAGGATGCCCAGTGGTGCAAGTCATGATTCTGCACATATGAGTAGGATATGTGATGTTGGAATGATATTTATACCGTGTAAGGGGGGTTATAGTCATATGCCATTGGAGGAGACATCGCTGGATAATATAGTTAAAGGTTCATTAACATTGTTGGAGACCGTTGTTAGCATATAGATTGGTATTGTAAATCTTTTATATTTTCCATCCTTTATTTTTTGTGGTTTCGATGTTTAAGGGTATGGGTAGAGTGGTGAAGATAACATTTATCGTTCAAGGGTTCTACTATTTCTCTTTACAATTATTGTCACAGTATAATACGCTTTTTGCTACTTCTCTGGGTGCTGGTGGCGGTGAAATAGGGTTGATTAATTCTTTAAGTGCTCTTGTAGCGGGTATTGTGGCTCTTTTTGTTGGTTTGTTTATTGAGAGCTATTCTTTGAAGAAGATCATCTTGTTTGGTTTTGTTTGTGATATTGTTGCTATGATCATTTTCATTTCCTCTAGGAATTGGATCATGCTTATACCTGCATTTATTTTGTATGCTCAAATAGTTCGTCAGATGCCCATTGCCGACATGATTTTCATATCCTTTACGAGAACTCATATGAGGGCTACAATTGTGGGTTTTTCCCGCATCTTTTGGGGTGCAATATATATTTTTGCACCATTATTGGCTGCAGCAATTGTAAACCTTTTTGGTGGGATAAGTTCTGAGGGTATACGTCCACTATACTATATTTCATCAATACTATTTACATGTTCATTCTTAATAGCATATAAGAGTTTAGATGATATATATCTACATGGTGTAAGCAAACCATCTAAAAACAATTTCAGTTTGAAAATTTTGTTTAGTGAGTATAAGGGATTTCTTAAGGGCAAAGGCTATTTAAATCGTTGGATATTGATAAGAATTTTTAGAGATGGATTTCAATATACTCTCACATTATTTATTTCTCTATGGCTTGTAACATTTAAGAATGCTGACCCCACAATTCTCGGCATTTTGAATTCAATAGCCATATTTACTTCATTGATTGCTCAAATTCCAGCTGGTAGATTGGCTGATAAGATTGGTAGGAAGAGAACTTATTATTTGTTCTCAACATTCTTTTTCCTTGGTATTGCCACATTGATTTACTCCCAAACCTTTGAACATCTGATTTTGGCCAGTATTCTTGGTATTGGTGTTGGAGGTATTGGGAGTGCTGCCTTCACCCCATTTATAACAATGTTTTGGGAAGCTACTGAAACTGAGAGTAGGGGTAGACTATATGGATTGGATGCTGTATTGTCTTCATCTTCACGATTATATGCATCTATAATTGCTGGATTTTTATGGGATTATGGATTTAACAACATGATCTTAATAATTCCAGTTTTAATAGAGATCTTTATTGTCTTTCCATTATTATATACTATACCTGAAACATTGGAGAGTAAAATTTAATAAATATTTATTGTTCAATTTTGAAATAGTTTATTTACATGTGATTCACCAATTTGTATATGTGGGCTTTATGGATTTTGGGATAGTTCTATCTGTTTCTGCAAATTATGCTTCTTGGAGTAACTTCTTAAGCATTGCGAGGGAAGCTGAAGATCTTGGATATGATTCCATATGGGTTTCAGATCATCTCCTTTCACCTAGAGGTCATCCCCATACTTTGGAGTCTTGGACTGTTTTATCAGCTTTAGCTGCTTCCACTAAGAAGTTAAGGTTGGGTACATATGTTCTTTGTAATAATTTTCGTCATCCATCATTATTGGCTAAGATGGCTTCAACTTTAGATAATATTTCCAATGGGAGAATTGAGTTTGGTATTGGAGCTGGATGGTTTAGAGAGGAACATGTAGCTTTCGGTTTTCCATGGGATAAGCATTCAAAGAGGATTGAAAGGCTTAGGGAATCCTTGGAGATAATAAAGAGGTTGTGGTTGGAGGATCATGTTTCATATGTTGGGAAATATTTTAAGATTGAGAATGCAATTTTAGAACCTAAACCATTACAGAAACCTCATCCACCCATATGGATTGGTGGGAGTGGAGATAAGATTAAGGGTATTGTGGCTGAATTTGGTGATGGTTGGATTCCAGTGTTACCAACACCAATACAATTGGCTTCTGGTGTATCGAAGATTAGGGGGATGATGAAACTTTTTGGTAGAGATTCTGAGGGATTGCAGGTGGCTTATGGGGGTGGAACATTTGCATTTGTGGCTGAAGATGAGGGTGCTGTGAGGAGGTTGGTTGAACCATTAATTAAATCCGCTGGTAAACCCATCGAAGAACTTCCCTATCTAATTGGTACTCCAGAGCAGTGTATAAGAAAGGTGGAGGAGTATTGTAAAGCTGGAGCAGATAAGATTGTTGCTGGATTCTATGATTTTCCAAGTTTGAATAGTTTGAGATTGTTTGCAGAAAGTGTTATTCCATGTTTTAAATGAAGCTTTTGGTTATTAGATTTCCTTTGGCATATATTTTTCATATATGTATTCTTGTTTTTCACGTAGAATCCTAATTGCTTTTGGTATGTTGTTTAGTATGTTGTCTGGTGTTACTCCATCTTCACCCAATTCTTCAGCTGCAAGGTCTCCTGCTAATCCATGTATTAATACCCCCATCCTTGCAGCTTCTCCCACATCTTTTAATCCTATTCCATACATGGCTGCTATGGTTCCCGTTAATACATCCCCTGAACCTGCCTTTGCCATTCCAGGGTTTCCAGTCATATTAATGTATATTTGGTGATTTGGGTATCCTATTAAGCTGTGAGCCCCCTTTAATATTATGTAGGAATTCAATTCTCCACATACCCCTTTTAGGATATTTATTGGGTTTTCCAATATTTCATTCATTTTCAATCCTGTCATTCTTGAGAATTCTCCTAAGTGTGGTGTGATTATTGTGGGTGTTCTTCTATTTTTAATTATGTTAACATTTTTCGATGCTGCTGTTATTCCATCACCATCAATTATTACTGGTTTATTTATTGTTTCAATTAGGTTTAGTATTAGTTCTTGCGTTTCCTGGTTTAGTGACGTTCCAGGTCCTATGGCCACTATGTCTATGTCATATTCATCTATCAATCTCATTATTTTCTCATAATTGTTTCTCGCTATTGAACCTTCACTTGTTTCCTCTAGTGGTATATATACTATTTCACTACATTTTGCTGCTATGTATGGTGCTACTGATCTTGGCGTTGCAAGTCCTGAGTATCCTCCACCAGCTTTTAGGAATGCGTAGGAAACATAGTATGGTGCTCCATAATAGTATTTTGCTCCAGCTATTGTTAGTAGTTTACCGAAATTTCCCTTATGCCCCCATCTTATTCTTTCAGGTATTTGTATTGGAAAGTTTAATTCAACACTTATTTCATCTGAATCTAAGAGTTTTGTTGGGTATGAGAGTTTAGATATGTAGAGTTTTCCACAGTAATGATATCCTGGATATAAGATGTTTCCATATTTTGGTAATCCAAAGGTAACTGTGTAATTGGATCTTACAGCTACTCCGTGGATCTGTCCATTATCTCCATTAATACCTGATGGTATATCCACGCTAATAACCGTTTTATTTGAATCATTGATTAATTCTATCACTTTCCTCATAACCCCCTTTACCTCACCCTTCAACCCTATCCCGATCAAACCAGCTACAATGGCATCACACCTCCCAATCTCTACCTTCAACTTTGTTAGATCCTTTTCATCCTGAATTATGTTGATCGGGATTTCAATGGATTTTATTATTTCATAATTCTTTCTAGCTGGTTCAGGATATTTTGATGGGTCTCCAACAATAAATACTTCAACATATCCGCCGCTGGAATATATCCTCCTAGCAGTTACTAGGGCGTCTCCACCATTATTTCCAGTACCAGCTAGGATTATGAACAGTCTATTTCTACCCCCAAT
>JAWBOZ010000029.1:0-8670 GCA_038825625.1 Methanomethylicia archaeon
AAGCTCGCGGTCGGCACGCCGCCGGCGGTCCACGACCTCGTGCTGATCGCCGCCGACACGCTCCGTGCCGCGACCGCCGGCGACCGCGCCACCCACATCGTCGTGGGCGGGGTCGAAATGTGGGACTCTTATCCCTAGGATACAAGGCATCCATATGGATAATAATGTTAATAATGGTGGCAGGGGAATTTGTACAAATGACACCAATAGCAATACCTGGAATGCTTGGAATACTTGAAACAGTTATGGCGAAAGCATTAAACATATTTGGGGTACCATTAGATGTAGCGGTCACAGTATCAATAATGACTAGGGTGGCAACCTTCTGGTTTGATCTACCAGTAACAGCGGTGGCAGCATCATATTATGGAATAAAATACTTAATAAGGGGGTCCTTAAAGGAATCTAATAAGAGCTCAACACCAATCCACTGAGAGCCCTATCAGAAATAACCCTTTTAACTTTAACCTTGGCGATGCTGCCAATAAATTTTGATGCAACATCAAAATTTTCAATAAATATCACTGGACCATGATGAAATGGGTAACCCACAATTTTCTCACCATCTGGAAACGATCTAACAATATATGCATCTAAAACCATCCCAACCCACTTATTCTTTAACCTAGAATTAATTTCAGCAGCCTTATTGGCGATAAGCATATTTGCAGGGTCCATGCGGCTTGGTGGAGATCTTGGGAAATCTGCAAATGCAGACATGGGTATTGATGTAAATCTATATAAAGTTATTTTCTCAACGCCAGCTCTAACAGCATCCTCCATAATCTTAACAGTCCTTTCAGCAATCCTATAATCCTGCCCAGGTAATCCATGAATAAAATATGCATAGGGCTTTAGACCATGCCTGCTTAAAATTCTAATAGCATTAATAGCTTGTTTCGGGGTTGAAGGCCTACCCAAAGCTTTAGCATGAGATTCACATCCAGTTTCCACACCAATACTAATGGGGGTACCATGCAAATATTTACCCAAAATTTTAGCCACACCATCACTAACAAGAGAAGGCTTAACATTCTCAACAGCCACAAATACTTTAGTGGAAAATTCCCTTTCCAGATTTGATATATTATATAATAATCCTTCAATGGCATCTAAATTGGGTGGAGGATTTAATGGGTCCGTTAATGGTTCAGGCTCAACCACCCAATCTCTACCATAATCCAGGAAGTCAGAGGCACCCAATATAAATCTTCTACAACCAATCTCAATTAAACTGCGAATTTCAAATATGATGGAGTTAATGGATCTACTTCTAGATGGACCGAAAAGACTTGGAACGGAGCAGTATCCACATCCGGGAGGAATATTCATTGGACAATAATACCTATCAATAAATTTTCCACTATAACATTTACCACAATCATTACATTTACGTCCATCAGGAAGTTTTATTTTGGTTCTGAGAAAATTACTGCAGCCCCTAACAACTTCAACATACACCCTACAAGCATAATAACTCCAATAGTTTTTAATTACTTTAATTGATGGTTTAAATATTTCAAGTTCCCCTCTAGACATGAATGGTCTAAGCATGTTGAATCTAATTTCAGAACCATAACGATAAGCTAATCCCTTAATACCATCAAATTTTGAGGGATCATAACCATTAAAAATTTTAAGAAATTCCATTAAAGTTAACTCAGACTCACCAATAAAGGCAATATCATATCCAGCTCTAATTAGTGCATCATATGGATCTGAAGCTATAGGTCCACCAATAATAGATAAACCACCTCTAAATTTATCCCAAAGCCTTTTAATTCTACGAGTTGTAGGTAAATCCACAGTCATAGCGCTAACCATTAAAATATCAAAATCCCTTAGAAAACTTGGATTTGAGAGAACATTATAATATGGCTTTAGATCAAAATCCATGTTCAGCTTCTCTAAGACTCCAGCCACACTTCTAGGTCCACATCCAATAACATCGATGGTGGCATGCCTACCTTCAACACCGGACCCAAGAGCATCCACAACTATAAATTTCATAGAGTTATACCACTTACTTTATTGGACGCCTAATGGTGGCTATTGAATTATCAGCAATACCTAGAGAAACCATCTCAGAGGAGTTAGCCCAAACCTCCCTTTCAGGGACATTGTCATCACCCAAAACACTTAACAAACATTTACGTTTACCAGCAATAACAACCTCAATCTTATCAGAAATTTGAAGCTGCTTCATCATATTTGTATTCATCTTGGCAATACCGGTATTCACATCACTCTTATGTCTAATCCTCAACCTCCTCTCAGGGACACTAGACATAATAACACCAACATAAATAATTATGAATTAAATTATAAGTTTAACCAAACTATTTAGATTCAAACATCTCCCCCAAATCTTCAAAATTCAGCACATACTTAAAATACATGTGAAGCTTAGAGGATAGCTCATTTAATTTCACCCTAACTTGCTTCCAAGAATCTCTATCCCTCAAAGTAACAGTATCATCTCTTAGAGATTGATAATCAATGGTTACAGCTATTGGAACACCTATCTCATCAGCTCTAGCATACCTTCTACCAATAGAACCAGATTCATCATAATCCACAGAGAAACCATCATCCAATAATAGGTTATAAACTTTCAATGCATAATCTGGAAGCCCATCCCTAGAAACCAATGGTAAAACAACCATTTGAATAGGTGCAATATCCCTTGGAAGACGTAATATGCTCCTATCATCCTTTTCACCATAATTATATTCCAAAACAGCATAAACAATTCTATCAGCACCAAAGGATGGTTCAACAACATGAGGCAAAATATGCTTACCCTTAACCTCCACAGAATCCTTACTAATGATGAAATCACTAGATTCAAGTTTAAATCCATCAACTTCAACATAACCCTTAGATTCCAAAGCCTCCTTCAAAGTTGAGGGATCAATGGAACTCAAAATTCTAATAACATTAGAACCAAACTTTTCACTCAAAACCTTCATGTTTGGTTTATAGTTGACCCTCTCCTCAATTTTCGGCGTATCAAACTGTTTATAAACCCTAAGATCCACACCACTATAAGCCATATGCCCACTAAGATCATAATCAGTTCTATAAGAGTAACCGGCAATTTCAATTAGCCCCCACCTATCAACCTTAACCATTTGATCAAAAGTTTGAACTGAATAGTGAGCCCTTTCTTCCCTAGGTTTATCCACAAAAACTTGAGATTCGAATGGTATCCCAAGGGATTCAGCAAATTTCCTCCCCAAAACCATAAAGTATGCTTGCCACTCATTTGATATGAATCCATCATCCACAGCTCTACCAGCAGAGATAACTATGGGGTTAAAATCTCCAGAATAAACTTGAGATTGCGTAATTATTCTGAGAGGCTCCTCCCTAAAATCATCAAACAATTTACATTTAGGTTCTTCAGGGTCAAAGAATAACTCTACCTCCATTATAGTGAATTCCCTAAGCCTTATAGGCCCCTGTCTGGGTGAAATCTCATTCCTCAAAACATGCCCAATCTGGGCTATACCTATGGGTAGTTTACCTCTACAAGCCTCATAAACACGTTTAAAGGAGAGGAATATCCCTTGAGCAGCTTCAGGTCTACCATAACCAATATCACTACTATATGGACCTATAGTGGTTTTAAATAGTAAACTAAACTTCTTAACTTCACCAAGAGCACCACCACATTCAGGGCATTTTAAACCTCTCTCCCTAATAATATTGTTTAACTCATTTTGTGAAAGCAGTTCCACATCATGAATATTTGTGTATTGCTCAATGAGATGGTCAGCTCTATACTTCCTATCACACTTCAAACACTCCACAATATAATCTGTGAAATGCTCAATGTGCCCAGAAGCCTCTAAAACCCTTTGTGGAAGTATTATTGGGGTTTCAACCTCAAAGATGAAGCTTCTATGCCTATGAATGAAGATTTGCCTCCACTTATCTTCAATCCTACGCTTCAAACCAACACCCAGAGGGCCGAAATCAATAAAACCTCTAACACCACCATAAATTTCCATGGAAGGCCATAGGAATCCTCTCCTCCTAGCAAACTCCATCAACCTCTCATATTTATCCATAACTCACACCAAATAATGATTTTATAAATTAATAACCACAATTATTAATATTTCCATCCTATATTAAAAGATAAATGTTAAACATAAGATTTAATTTAATGGTGAAATATTGATGGCATTAAAATTCCATTTAACCCATGAAAACAAATACTTCAATGGAAAACAAACAGGCATTGAAGAATCAAAGTTCATACTATTTGGAGTCCCATTCGACTCCACATCCACATATAGAGCTGGA
This sequence comes from Methanomethylicia archaeon, assembly GCA_038825625.1. GTDB lineage: Archaea > Thermoproteota > Methanomethylicia > Culexarchaeales > Culexarchaeaceae > JAWBOZ01. The sequence goes on from JAWBOZ010000029.1 coordinate 4,315, forward strand.
TCTAGAGAAGCCCCACAATATATAAGGGATGCCTCAATAAACATAGAAACATACAGCTTCAGAACATCCATGGACGCTCTGGAACTAAAGATTCATGATGCAGGAGACATGCCGCAAATACCAAGTGTAGATATAACCATAAATATGATTATGGAAATTGTTAATGAAATAAGGGGTCTTGGGAAAACCCCAATAATGATTGGTGGAGAACACACAATAACGTATGGTGCTCTAAAGGCATTGAAAGATCCTTCAATAATAATCTTCGATGCCCACATGGATTTAAGAGATGAGTATCCGCAAGGAGTAAGATGGAGCCATGCCACAATATCTAGGAGGATTGTTGAAGAATTTGGTGTTGATAACATAGCAATACTGGGTGTTAGAGCCACATGCAGAGAGGAAATGGAATATGCAAAAAATGAAGGAATAAATTTTAAAACATCAATGGAGCTTATGAGGGGAGACATAAGCTACATAGAGGATTTAAAGAGAGATCTTTCAAATAGAGAATTATGGATATCCATAGATCTTGATGTACTAGATCCATCTATAGCACCAGCTGTGGGAAACCCGGAACCTGAAGGAATAACATTAACAAAACTCTTAGACATAATGCAATGCTTAGTGGATAAGAATATTGTGGGGTTTGATCTAGTTGAAGTATCACCAAAATATGATAATGGAATAACATCAATAGTGGCTGCAAAAACAATACTTGAAACAGCATGCATGATAAATAAAATTAAATCTTAATGTATTTAACTATTGGAGACCTAATTTTATAAAAGATCCTATAGCCACACATTGGACATCTCATACCTGGAATAGCTTCAAAATCCTTCATACCAGAAATTATATATCCACACCTACCACAACGATAAGGCATATTAACCAAAAAACTTGAATAAAAGGGAGAAATATATATTTATCTATAATTATTAGAATATAAATGCTTATAAAGGGAATTAGGATATATAGATAGTGAAAAGGAGGAATGTATGTCTAAAGGCCAAATATGTCCAATATGCGGTTTACCAAAAGATCTATGCGTATGTCAATCAATAGCAAGAGAGCAGCAAAGAATAAAAATTAAGCTTGAGGTAAGGAAGTGGGGTAGAGAAGTAACAATAATAAATGGTATGGACGATAAGGACATAGACATATATCAAATAGTAAGTACATTGAAAAGCAAGTTGGCATGTGGAGGAACTGCAAAGGAAGGTAGAATAGAGCTGCAAGGAGACCATAGAAATAGAGCAAAGGAAATATTAATAGAACTAGGATTCCCAGAGGAAAACATAGACATAGAATAAATAGGATCATAAGCGATAACAATAAAGACTAAAACATACCAATAGTTTATAATGTAAATGGAAAATAAAACTTAAATGGATGTTTAAAAATCAGAAATATGATTATTTAGGGTGACCCATGTGAGTACTGCAACCACAAAATTTGTTAGGGTTGGGGCCCATAGCCATATAAAGGGTTTAGGAGTAAGGGATGGAAAAGCATTAATGAAAGCTGATGGAATGATAGGTCAAATAAAGGCTAGAGAAGCAGCTGGAGTAATAGTGGAATTAATTAAGGAGGGAAAGATGGCTGGTAGAGCAGTACTATTAGCTGGACCACCGGGAACTGGAAAAACTGCCGTAGCTATAGCAATAGCAAAGGAACTGGGGGAAGATGTACCCTTCATAGCCATATCTGGATCAGAAATATATTCAAGTGAACTTAAAAAGACTGAAGTACTAATGCAAACAATGAGAAAGGCTATAGGGGTAAGGATACATGAAATGAAGAAGATATATGAGGGGCTGGTAACACAATTAGACATTAAAATGACTAGACATCCATATAACCCATATCAACAAGTACCTGAAAACGCAAAAATAACATTAAAAACGAAGAGTGAAGAGAAGAAACTAAGTGTAGGATCATCAATAGCAATGGAACTAATACAAAAAGGCGTGAAGGAGGGAGATGTTATATGGATAGATTCAGAAACTGGAAAGGTAACTAGGGTTGGTAGGGGAGAAGAATACACTGGAGAGAGATATGACGTTGAGGGGGAAACATATGTTCCAACACCAGCTGGAGCAGTATTTAAGGAAAAGGAATTCATATATACAGTAACACTACATGACCTAGATGTACAAATACATTCAAGGTCTGGAGGAATATTCAGTTTATTCTTCGGTGGAAGGGAGGAGAAGGAGATCCCCCCAGATATAAGGCAAGAGGTGGATAGCTTAGTTAAAAAGCTGGTTGATGAAGAAAGAGCAGAAATAATACCTGGAGTAATGTTCATAGATGAAGCATCAGCATTAGATATAGAAGCATTCTCATTCCTAACAAGAGCATTAGAAAGTGAATTGGCACCAATAATGATACTTGCAACAAATAGGGGGATGACAAAAATTAAGGGAACAGATATAGAATCGCCGCATGGAATACCACTAGATCTATTGGACAGATTGTTAATAGTAACAACGGAGAAGTATAGTAGGGAGGAAATAAAGGAGATACTGAAAATAAGAGCATTAGAGGAGAAGATAAAAGTAAGTGAAGAAGCCCTTGAAATACTAACAGATATAGGTGAGAAGAATTCATTAAGGTATGCAGCACAAATGTTAACACCATCATACATATATGCAAAGAAGAATGGTAGAAACGAAGTAACACCAGAAGATGTGGAAGAAATAAGGAAGCTATTTGCAGATGTAAGGGAATCTGCAAGATATTTAAAGGAACATGAAGAAGAAATGTTGAAATGAGGGGAAGCCAATACAACCAAAAATAATAGTTTCAAAAACAATATTAGAAGCAACATCAAAAATCATTGAAGACCATGAAGAAATAATAATACATATAAAGAATCCTGAAATAAGGCCGCTAATAGATCAAGAGAGAGAAGACCAAGCAATAATAAAATATTATAGTCAATTGATAAACGATCAGGAGATGAGGGAGAAGGTTTCAAAGATTATTGCAAATTTAAGGGGTAAAGGAGAGAATGAGGTTATTGAGAAGCTGCCTGTAATAATTGGGTTAGAGGATGGCTACATAAAATTATATGTGGCTGATGGAAATTTGAATGCAACTATAATGACTCCAAAGGTAAAGAGGGAAGATCTAATCAGCCTCTTCCCATACATACAGATAATGCTTGAAGATTTAGCCTTATCCCTTGGATTAAATACAGGAACAATAACAATATTAACAATGCAAATACATTAAATAAAGGCTAAAATAATACTGCTAAAACTAAATATAGAAATAATAGCTATCACAAACCAGCACAAGAACTTTAAAAATTTAAACCCAAAATTCAAGGGAAGTTTCAAACCCCCATAAATCCTAGCCATAAACAATAGTGGTATGGGTAGAAGAATTGTGGAAAGTGCAGATGCATACAAACTCAACTTAATAACATTAACATTCAAGATTGTTAGGAAAGCACCAAGCAATACAGATGCTGATGCCAATATAATCTTCCAACCAGACAAAATAACATACCTAACCCTAACAGCTTCAGCAATATCTGAAACCAATTCCTCAAGCAACCTAAAATTGGAAATAACAATAACAGCAATGGAGAGAAGGAAGGATGTTAAAATACCGATAACAAATAATACTACACCAAAACCACCGAATTTAGGAATTAAAAACATTAAAATATCCTTAATACTTTCCACACGAACACCCATGGAATATAATTGTGTAGAACAAATAATCATTATTGAAACAGCAATTACGAAGCTCAGTATGGAACCAATGGAAGCACCAAAATATCTACTAGACAATTCAAACATGCTATTAGGGCTTTCAGAAGCCTCATGAACCTCAAAGAATATGGTATAGCCACTTATAACACAACCAATCATAGCTAAAACAGTTATGAACCAATCCTTTGAAGATATGGGAGATACGACTAGAAATCCCCTAACAAGATCATTAAAATCAAATTTACATGATAAAGCCACAGGAAAAATTAATAACATTAAAAAACTCATCAAAGAGCTAATGATCTTTACAATATTAGAAGAATATTTCACAGCCAAAATACATAAAGCCAAAGCCATTAGTGGAGCCCAAAATTTATTGGATAGATTCGTGAAAAATTCTAGGAATGTTGATGCCACAGCAACTTCAGCAGCAATACTGGCAGCATTACCAACAGCTATAATTGAACAACATATTATAGAGGCATGAACACCATAATTATGTTTAATATTTTCTATACCTTTATTATTATAAATATATTGTGTATCAAAAAGTTTAGCTAAATGAAACATATAAAATCTAAATACTAATATATTAGGCTCATTATAATTAAGACATTCTTGATAA
>JAWBOZ010000030.1:0-8574 GCA_038825625.1 Methanomethylicia archaeon
CATTAAGAATTTTCCTGTATAAATCCCTTTTAAAAATATCATATCCTCCTCTTAAACCATACTTCCTAATATAATAAATATCAAGAGATAAATGTGTATTAAAAACAAAGGTTTTATAAAGACTTCTTCTCACATTACCATATCCCTCCATATACTTTAATCCAAGTTCATCCATGACAACCCAATTTATATTAGGATCAATCCATCCAATAGTACTACCACAAGGAGTAACACCATAAACTTTCACCCCATTTCTTGTTAAGATTTCAAGTTCCTCTTTAGGTGATGGGAGATTAGGGCTATTTATTGTATTTATGAGATGTAAACCAATTTCCCAACCTCTATCTTGCGCCTCCAAAATCATATTCCAACTATCTTCACAATTTAAAGCATCAACCCTTACAAAAAATGTTGATCTTACGTTATACCTATCTTCCATCCTCAATACACTATTAAAAGCACCTCTTTTAAAAACCCAGGCATTATCAATATCATGTCTCAATCCAACATAAAACATGCTTGACCCCTCAAATTTATTTTAAATGTTTATGTTGTATATGGTGTTAAACTATAAATTTTTAATATTTTTCTAATCCTTTTACTTCTAAAGGCGGCTTTAAATAAATAGTTTCTCTTGGGACGCAGATAATCTTTAACTTTATCAGGTAAAAACCCTTTTATTCCTTTATGTAAGTTAAAGTAAATAGCTAATTTTCCTTTGAAGGATAACGGTACGTAATATCTTGGTACATAAAGCTTTATAAACCCGTTGTTTTGCTTAAATTCACCGAGACTTCCTGCACTCATCCTTTCATATATTAAAAATTTTATTCCCTTTGAAGCGCATACCTCAACAGTTTTCGCTATTAAAGCATTGTTTGGAGCTTTATCTCTATGCTTTATCATAGAAAGTATTTGAGACATTAAAGCGCATTTTCCAGAATATATCAAATGGATAAAGCCTATCAACTCATCATTATAATAAGCACCTATAAAATCCTCCTTATATTTTGTGGGTAGAATACTAAATTTTTCTTTAACTTGTTCAAATGTTTTACCATAATGTCTAAATGGCTTATTCTGTCTTATTGGGGTCTCATTATATATCTTTACAATACCTCTTATAAAATCATCTGTTAAAGGACTACATAACACCTTCACACCCATTTTCTGAGATTTTCTAACCATATTTCTCGTTTTCTTATCTATCTGCTTCTCCCACCAAAATTTATAACTCTTAATAATTAATACAGCCATATGATCCCATTCAAAAGGAAAATCGTATCTTGGTTTAATATCTGGTGGCCTTTGCCAAAAAGTAAATATATCAGCACATCCCTTCAACATCTTAATATAAATATATGGATCTTCAACATCCTCCAGCCATTCATACCTTAACCTAGCAACCTTAAGAAAAGAATAAATCATACTTATCTCTATGCTAGCACTACTATGTAATCCCTTTATCATTGAATTTTTACTCCCCCATAACAAACAATAAGATTTCAACTAAATTAAAATTTAAATAATTTCTTCTCTCTTCACTAATAATTTTATTCACAAATTTCCAATGTATCAGTAAATCGTTTTTGTTAGATTTTATTAATTTTTCAGATTTTCACAATAAAATCAAAAGTTTTTCACTCGTATCACCATAAGTGGCATCTATTTTCCATCCAATATTGTTTGATTTTTCTCTAAATTGTCTTGGAGAGACGACTAGAATAAGCATTTTAAATATTGTCTTTAAAGCCTTCATTATCTTTACTTTCCAATACAAACTTTATTGCTTCTTTTAAATTTTGATTATGATTTTGCTCATAAAAGTGATACTCTTTTGCAGCACTTTCTATTTGTTCTTTATTTATATTAGAGAAATTATGCAAAGCATTTATAAACTCTTCTTTGGTATTTACAATTTTTGTTAGCGCATCATTTTTACTAAAAATTCTTCCCAAATATAAATTACTCATGTTATCAATATTAACTAAAATGTTAGGAAGACCAAAATATATTGCTTCCAAAGCACAAGTTGAATAAACTGTCACATGAATATCTGCAATTGTAAATAATTTATAAATATCCATTTCTTCATTTTGCCAGTATAATACATTATTATTTTTCCTTACTTTTTTCCAATTTTCTACATTAAAAACTCTTGGAACAAATATGTAGAGATCTTGTTGGTCACTTTTTGCTACATCGATGACAAAATCTAATAATTTACTTTCCACAGTTGTTTGTGATGAAATAACTATTATTCTTTTAAAAGCATTTTTCCATTTATTGATTAATCTCATTATTTCCCCCATAGGTTTATATTGCTTTTTTACAAGATCAAGATAATAATAACCAGTTGGTATAACGTTTTTAGGGTTTATATGATAGTTATCCTTTTCAAAAAATCTTTTAAAGTAACTTCCGAAAACAAACAAATATTTTGGAAATAGAAATTGATTAAACTGCTTTTTTATGTTATAAGCGACATGCTTTTCATTAATTATTCCATGTTGTAACTCTACTGTTTTTATTCCCAATTTATTAGCAACGAATATTGCTGCTTGAGAGTGTAATGAGTAAGCGCAATTAACAAAAATGATTTTTGGTTTTACTATAGAAAAAATTTTTTCATAAATTTTTGAATATGCAAAAAATCTATTTATAATCCTTCTATAATTATAATTTAAACAATATTTCTCTTTTATTTTGATTAGTACATCTTCATCATTTATTGTCGGCTGCTTTTGCATAATTAAGTAGGAAAGGAAAGAAATAAGTGCACTTGAAACTTTATTTTTTTGTCTACATTTATTTATTGGTTTATGTCCATTAACTGGGTTTTCTATAACTAAGAAGTTATCATATCCTAATACCTCAAATAGGCCCTCAGATATTTTATCTATAATTACACCATTAAATGATCTCAATTCCAAAGTATCTGTAAACAAAATATATTTTCTTCTTCTTAATAATAAGTTGGGTAAACTGAATATATTATATTTTAAATTAGTATTTTTCCTTATTTTACTTAATAACATATTTTTAATTCTATTTTCTTCATAATTGAATTTATGTATATACATTCCTAGCAATGAATTATATATATCAAATCTGATCAATGGCCAAACTTGAATATTGTTTGCTTTAATATTTTCTACAGGATAGTGTAATTCAATTTCATAAAAACGACTATTTATATACATCTCTAAATCACTTTATAACGTTTGAATTATAATGGAGTTTAAATTATATTTTTTGTGTTATGCTAGACATATACTTAATTTAATATCATATTGCTACAATATTATAAAAATTTTATCACGTTTACTTAAAAAGGTATTCTATAAGCTTTGGATTAATGTGAGGAGTCATTATTTAACAATATGCTGCACCCTATTATATCTCTCTTTAAATATCTTCATGTATTCTTTTCTTTTCATATAAAACTTCTCTAATTAATTCAATAGTTTTTGCTAAAAATTTTTTCTTTTCTACAGAATAATAAGGTATCAGTTTTGGATTAAAACTTGACATGAATTCTGCTAATTGTGGTACATTCGCAGCCATTAAAATTACCTCTTTAAATCCTTCTCTTTTAAGGTTTTGAAAAACTTCGTAAATAAGTAATGAGGTTGCCCCCGTACTTCTTAAGGCTGTATGAGATGCTGCCATCCATCTATATGCCCTTTTATTATCCCAAACAAAGATTTCTGCAGATGCGACTTCTCCAGAGGGCATCTCTGCAATCCACATTTCTCCAATCTTTTTTCTTTTCAATAATTTAAGAATATATTCAAAAAAGTCTTTGGTAACTGCAGGAATTAAATTTTTGCGTTTAAAAGTCATAGAAAATAACTCATAGAATATTGTTGGATCGTTAAGCCTTCTAATTATTATATTATTTTTTATTGCTTTTCTTATGTTCCATCTTACCTCTTTAGGAATGTTTATCTCAAGATCTAAATCTAAGCAATATGTGTAATGCACTTTACTACGCCATCCCTTCCATATAAAGGGTCTAACATCAATAAAGTTAGGAGAATTAACTATTTGTATAATATCTATTTGCTCTTTATCGATTACGTCACATAAAGACCTTATTGTAGTTATATAAACATGTTCTCGTTTCCTTACATTTGTTTCTGGTAATTGTGTAAATATAATACCTGAATATGGAGTCATTTCAACATTTGAAGACCCTACTTTTAAGAACTTTAATCTATACATGTATAATGGACATCCACCAATCATCTGATGTCCTCTAAAAAATCCATAAATTTTTAACTTTTTATTTAATAACTTACTATGCGCAATCAACCAATCACTATTATGAAATATTGTACCATGCGGCGATTTTTCAACAAGTTTATCCCAAATCTCATATTCACTTTCTTTTAATTCTCTAACTTCGATTTCAGACATTTTCATCATCCTGTATACTTACTCCACCATCTCCATACTTCTTCGCAACTCGTCATCCATGCATTTTTTTCATAACAATATTTTAAAATTTTTTCATAAAATTTAAAGTATCACCAATCATAGATGTATTATGCCATAATATAGTTATAACACCATTATATTTTTCAACGGTGTCAATAAGCATTTTTGTAAGGTTCCATGCCTTACTTATGTCTAATTCCATTTCTCCGAATAATACACTATCCATGATTGTTAGAGGTATCTCATAAATCTCAATCTCTTTGTTTGTTTTTAGATTAAAGGGTTTGAAGGGATGACACATACCGTTCCTAAATCCTATGCAATCTGCATAACCAAAGGTCGTGTCATATTTGAATCCAGCTCTTTCTAAAAGGATCCATGTATCAGGAACTTTAAACCTTAAGTAATGATTCCTGTACCCAATAACATCTTTACATAAAACTTTCTCCAACTTCCTTTTCTCCTCTCGAATTTCATCTAAATTATTATATGCTTCATATCCACCGTGTAGACCGACATCCCAACCCTTATCAATGATAATTCCTAATTCATTTTTTAAATCTTCAATTTCATAATTAAAATGTAAGTTACTTCTATTTAGTGCTAAAAGGTAAAAGCTTGACTTTGCATTATACTTTTCTTCTAATGCCATAATATATTTAAAATTCCACAATTGATTCCATTCTCTATTTAAGTCACTAAATAATACCTTAAAGGCTTGCTTAAATTGCCTATACTTCAATGCTCTTAAGCAATGGTATATCTTTCTTGAGATATAAATCATATCAATATCATGGGTCAAACAAACTACAAATTTCTTATTTTCTTGAATTTCAATCTTTAAATTATTTTCAACCAAAAACTTCGATACTTTAGGCTCAAAAATATTACGATGCATACTCAAATAGTAAGGGAATCTCTCATGTCTATCTAGAAAAAGCGGAGCGTACTCTTCCTTACTTGTAAATAAGTTCCAAAGTTCCTCATTTTGTTTCAATTTCTCAAATATATTTGTCAACATGTTAACCATATTTATTCTGATTAAATTAGTTATTTATTCTTTAATATTATAAAATCAAATTTGTAATTTACAACTTATTTTTCAGTTTAACTTGTATTTGATTAACAGGCTTAATGCATTAAAGTTGTCATAAAAGTTTAAAATTCATAATTTTCCTCCAATATTATATCAGAATTTTAAATTTCCATACATTGATGGCTTATACACTTTAACATAAATTACTAATAAATTGAGTTAACTTCGTATATTTGCTAGAATTTCAGTATTTATTAATATAAATCATCCCAAGTTAATAATTCATCTATGTTTATATCCTTTTTAGCTCTTCTTCCAATGACTAGATGTATATCTTTAGGAGAGATACCAGTTCCAGGTCTTTTGAAATCGATATCATCTTCATTAATTATGGTTCCTTCCTTAATGAAGTGTTTTGCTACAATACTTCTTCTTGCATAAATTCTGGATTTTTTTTCACAATCTATAGGCCTTTTAATGTAATCTCCAGATACCTTTCTAATTAATGAGATATTTTTCCTTAAGTTGCGCAGATCCTTCGGATCCATGGCATGATAATGATCATTTCCAGGTAATGTTTTATCTAATGTAAAATGTTTTTCTATAACTATTGCGCCAAAAAGATAAGCTAGTGTTAAAGTCATCATGTTTTCATCTGGTAATGTATGGTCAGAATAACCTATAAGAAAGTTGGGAAACGCCAGTTTCAAGTATTTAATCATGTTAAGATTCGCATGCTCATAGGCGGTTGGATAGCAGAGTATACAATGCATAATTACAATATTTTTATTTCCCTCATTTAAAATGGTATTTACAGCATCATCAATTTCACTTAACGTAGATGCCCCGGTAGATAATAATATGGGTTTCCCCTTTTTGGCAACATATCTTATGAAGGGAATATTTGTAATATCCGAAGAAGATATCTTGAACGCTGGAACAAGATTATTTAGAAAATCCACGGCTTCTTTATAAAATGGAGTTGAAAGAAACGTTATTCCTAACTTAGAGGCATAGTTGGATATTTCACCCCATTCTTCTTCTGAAAGTTTATCATATTTTTTAAATAATTCATATTGGGAAGAGGTGGTTTCTTTACTTAAATCCCAGTATGCTTGAGAGAATTTAGATGCTAATCTTTCTGCTTTATAAGTTTGAAATTTAACAGCGTCTGCACCTGCATCTCTTGCCTCTTTAATCATCAACTTAGCAGCTTCGATCAGTTCAATATTATATTTGTTAGCAATATCATAAAAATTTACACCTATTTCAGCCACAATGAAAGGTTCACCCTCTTCGCTTATAGTCTTATTTCCAATAATAATATTTTTCATAATTTCTTATCCCCATAATATTTTTCAAATATGATATTGATTACATTGTTAATAGATTGCTTTAAATCAAATTTTTTAAGTTTTTGATGAAGCATTAATCTAAGGCCATAATCATCTATAAGCTTTTTTAATGCTATAGCTATATCATTTTCTGTAATATTATTTGCATATCCTAAACTTAATACACCTTTAGATAAATCTGCAAATAAATGGCGTGTCTCTCTATCATTTTGTGCTATTGCAATACATGGGATAGCCAAGCTAGCGATTTCATATACTGTCCTACCCTTAGAAGTTACAGCAATATCAGAATTATAAACAATTTTAGCCATGCTCTTAACATTTTTTAAAATGTTAACTTTTAAAGAACTTTTTTTAATAAAATTTTCTATTGAATCATGAAATCTATATCCCAATCCAAGAACAACAGTAACATCTCCATCAAAACCAATATCTTCTAATGCTCTTAATGTTTTTAAAGTTAAGTTATTTTGGTCTACTCCTCCAAAAGTCAATAAAATATTTTTAACCTCGCTAGATAATTGCTTAACTGGGTAATAATAGAAATCTTGTCTTAAAATAACATATTTATATCCATAATATTGATTTTCTACCGGAATAGTACTTTCATATAATGCATTAAAAACAACATCAGCATATTCCATTCCTTCACCTAAATCTTCAAAATTCACAACGAAAAATCCATGTTCCTTTAACATCAAAACATATTCTTTACTTGTATCAAGTATATCATTGATCACAATGTGTGGTTTGTAATCAAGAAGCTTCTTAATGAAATCATTCTCATCAATTAATACCAGTGGGAAATTACTTTCTTTAATCTTTTCTACACCCAGTTTTTTACTTTTTAGAGTAAAAAATTTTATTTCATGATGGAATAATCGATAAGCTAGTGACAACATCCCATAGATATGTCCCAACCCAACATCATAATCCCCATCCACTCTAATGGCTATTCGAACCTTCTTAAGTAATCTTTCAACAACCCATAAATCTTCATAAGTGTCAACATCTATGGCTTCAGACCTAGGTAATATCATAATAGTAACTTTACCACCTATCCTTGAATTAGGAGTAACTATTTCTCTTTTTGAAATAAAGAAGCCACATTCCCTATATATAGAGTCTAAATATTGTCTATTCTTTCTTTCCTTAAATAAAGGATATATAGAATTATCTTTTTTAATCCAATATAAATGAGTTGCATCTAAAACGCCAATTAGACAATCGTATCCTCCATCCACTATTGTTTCAATTGCTTTATCTATTGTTTCAGATGATATCAAAGGCAAAGTAGGCTGTAAAGTTATTATTAGATCAAAAGCTTTGCCTTGTGCTTCCATAAACTTTACTACATGATATATTACTGGGTCAAGTGGAATATGATCCTCTGCCAATTCTGTAGGTCTCTCAATTACTTCTACCCCTAATAATGATGCAGCATCAGCTATTTCTTCATCCTCAGTTGAAACAACTATCTTATCAACAAACTTAGATTTCTTCGCCGTCTCAATAACATAAAAAATTAAGGGTTTTCCATCAATAATTCTCAAATTTTTCTTAGGAATACCCTTAGAACCGCCTCTCGCAGGAACTATGAGCAGCACGAAATTACCCTTATACATGTTCTCCCATTATAAACTATTTTATTTCATTATAAAATATTAGCGTCTAAAATATATTAATTTATTTTCCAGTTTATTACTCTTAATATGAATCCAAACACATAACTATGAACCT
>JAWBOZ010000031.1:0-8244 GCA_038825625.1 Methanomethylicia archaeon
AACTATTATTCTTGCTGTTTTTACTCCACTCTTCCTCCCTTCCTCCTGAACACGGAATATTTTTAGGGTGATTTTGCCTTCAACCATACGTAACATGGGAAGATAGCCGGAGGCTTTAATATCATTATAAAATTTTATAAAGGAAGATTTAACATCTGGTTCTGGATGTATAATGAACGTTGGAACATTAAATTGTATAAAGAAATCCTCAACAGTGAAGTATCTTCTAACAAAGTTTTCTAAAGAAATCAGATCCATAGACCCGTCATGCATTACAACCCACTTTAACTATCATGAATTAGTAAAACTAAAAAATATTTCTATCCTTAATAAATGATTGTGAAAAAATAATGGGTATGAGTGAAGAGTACATCGTAAGGGAAGTTAAATTGGAGGATATACTCACAGTAATGGATATAAATAGAAGGTGTCTACCGGAAAACTATACACAACAATTCTTCATACAACACCACAGAAAATTTCCAAAATCATTCCTAGTAGCTGAAATTTATGGGAAAATAGCAGGATACATAATGTGTAGAGTGGAATATGGGTTATCCAGCTTCAAATTTGCATTAACTAAGAAGGGGCATGTGATATCAATAGCAGTATTACTAGAATATAGGAGGAGAGGTATTGGATATAGCCTTATGGTTAAGGGTATGGAAGCTTTAAAAAATTATGGTGCAACGGAGGTATATTTAGAAGTTAGGGTAAGCAATTATCCAGCCATAAGACTCTATGAGAAACTAAATTACACAATAGTGAATAGGATTCAAGGATACTATGCTGATGGAGAAGACGCATATGTAATGGCAAAAATATTATAAATTTATGATAAAGAAACTTCAAAAGCTAGTTTAACTGCTCTGAAAATATCTTCAAAATTCATAGAGGCTGGAGGCTCCAAGCGTTCACCAAGAAGTTTCTCAGCAACTTGACCAATAGTGTATGGGATATGTATAAATCCAGCTCTCCCACTAACCCCAAATATAAACATATAATGAAGACTAAGATACATAACATAATTACAAAGATAGGTTCCAGCACTATTGGAAATAATTGCAGGAATACCTGAATCCAATAAACGTTTGACTATGGCTTTAATTGGTATAGTGGAGAAATATGCTGCAGGACCATCTTTAACAATAAGTTCATCCACAGGCGAATAACCATCATTATCTGGACTTGAATCCATAATGTTTATTGCAACCCTCTCAACACGAATACATGGAGATCTTGGAGCAAGCCCAAGACTCAAAATAACTTTAGGTTTAAATGAGGATATGAGATTCTCCAATATTTCTGGAACCCTCTTATATGATACTGGTAAAACTTTCCCAACAACTTCCTCACCCATAATATTCAAACCGTTAAATTTCTCAGCAACAACCCCTGACGGATTATATGACTCTCTCCCATAAGGTTCAAAACCAGTTAAGACTACAACCATGAAAACCTAAAAATATTATATACATTGAGTATTTTAGATTTTTGGAATAAAAGAAGATTTATTATTGAATATTCATCGAGCTCCTATCAGCATAATACTTTTTAACATGCTTTGGTTTAATCTTCTCAACAATGTAATCAAAAGCTTTTTCAGGATCACTCTTATCACCACAAGTATATACATCTAGAGTTGCATAGGAATACTCAGTCCATGTATGTATGGCTATATGACTCTCAACAACAAGGACAATAACGGAGACCCCACCCTTTTCACCGCCAAACTTCCATGATTTAACATCCCAAATGGTCATATTGGATAGTTTCGCAGCTTCAATACAAATATCCCTTAAAAACTTTTCATCAGTTAGAAGTTCCTGCTTGCAATCATATAGATTACCGTAAACATGCTTACCAATTATCACATCACATTTCTTTACCATTTCCTTATCTTCATTTATCATGCAATAAATAATTAATATTTAAACATTTCGACTCAAGTTTGAAGCCATGATATTGGTATATCCTGCCAAGAACCATCAGGCTTAATGCGTCTAACAGTTAATGGGAGAATACCCCTCTCCAATTCCCTTTTTGCAATTTCAAGAGGTGATAAATTCTCCCCCTCAACATTAATTAATATAGGAGCTCCAAGAGAGATTTGAAGAGCCCTAGCACCAATAATTCTAGCCTTCTCATACCCGGTCAATTTAGGCGGCCCCACAAGAATCTTCCTATCCGAAGGGGAATCATAGGATTCATGAGTAACATTTTTGGAGGAAAAATTTGATGAGGAAACATCACCCATAAAATCATAATCTAACACCACATCCACCCCAAAGTATAAACCAAAAATGTGAAATTAATTGAAATATATTAATATTTATTTATTTCCAAAGCTAAACTGCAAATGTATTACACAACTAAAGTCAGCGGTCTCCTCCACGGTGGTCTAGATGAATAATGATGAGAAAGGGTATATAATGAAGGCAATATTAGTAATGACAATTTATTCAGCAATAATATTATTGTTAAGGGTGAGTGGACATCCAATATTCAATGTAGATTTTGAAGTAACCTTAATTTACATCCCAACATTAATAGCAATAATAACATACCTATACATTAGATTTGTGGGGGAGAAAAATATAATTAAAGATTTATAAAATAATTGTTGATGATGGAATTATATCAGCTTGGATTAATATTTGTAATAATTGGAGTAATAACAATATTCTTAGGGGTAATAATTACATTAATGAGGAGGAAAGGAGAGGTTGAGGGGGGAGGAATCATAATCATAGGGCCATTCCCAATATTGTGGGGTACAAGCTCAAAAATTCTGAGAATACTATCAATAATTACATTATTATTCATAATATTAATTGTGATTTGGCTCCTAGGAGGCTGATTTAAATGAAATGTGAAATCTGTGGATTAAGGGAGGCAAGATATGTTTGTAGTGAATGTGGGAGGAGGGTTTGCGAAGAATGTCTAGAACCAAATGAGTGGAAATGTATTAAATGCATTGAGTGTGGGGAGAGGGAATTTATTGGAATAGGAGATTATGAAAATACTGAAATACTTTGGAAAACAACATTAATTGGTTTCATAATAATATTCATTGGAATAATTTTAATAATGGTATCATCAATAATTATGGGTGGCACAGTGGCTGGGGGGATAATAATCCTCCCATTCATACCAATATTCTTCATGAATGGACCCTATGAAATTGGAATAATACTAACAGCAACAATACTTGTCATGACAATAATATTTTTAATTATTTTATGGAAAATATTCAAGTAACAGAAATCATTTACGGTATAAATATATTCTATGAGTACTCCAGTCATCTGAAACAACCTCTACCCTTACTGGACGCCAACCAGGCATCTCAAAATCATGGGAAACAACTCTAGCGCCAGGCTTAAGCTCCTTCTCAAGTTTAGGTTTTAAACGCTCATTCACACTAGTTAAAAGGTATAGGAAAACAACGTCAGCATCACTTATATTCACATTAAAGAAGTTTCCATGAATAATTTTAACCCTATCCTGCAGATTTTCCATTGAAATCCTATCCTCAATTTGCTTTACAAGTTGGGGACGAATCTCAACGCCCACAGCTCTAGCTTTAAACTCCCTTGCAGCGATGAAAAGGACCCTACCATCACCAGCACCAAGATCGTAAACAACTTCATCGGGTTTAACATTACACAACTGAAGCATTTTCCTCACAACATTCTCAGGTGTTGAAACAAAGGGCACATCATAATGATCATACATAGCAATTACCAAAAATCTTGATAATAATAATTTGAATATAAACCTATGCTTATCGTTAAGTAAAGTAATACTTAAGTGAATGTAAATATAAGATTCAATGGAAATGGATGAGTAGAAGAGAGCTTATTGAGAAGATGGAGAGAATAGAATACTTGTTGGAGTATCTTTCAAGGGAAATTGAAACCATAAAGAGGATTCTGGGATTGGGTGGAGATACAAATATACTTTCATTACTTGAGGGTGGTATAGATGTATATAAGGTTGCAACATCGGAATATAAGAGGATATTAAACATTGAAAATACTATTAGAAACATTAAGATGGACAATTTATCAAAGGAGATTTTACGTATAATAGCATATATGGGGCCACTAAACATAACGCAGATAACCATGGAGTTAAAGAGGAGGAGGGGTAGAGCGTCAAGAGTAACCGTGGCAAAGAAGTTGAAGGAAATGATAAAGAGGAGTATAGTGAGAGAAGAAGTTATAGGTAGAGGAAAAATTTATTATGTTGAGACAAAGGATAGTACAAAAATTGATTAAAATATCATAGAAAAATTAATCTCATTAAACAATAATATTATTGTTTGAGGTGAAGATTTTTGGGAGAAAAGGAGAAGAGGGAATTTGAAGATGTAGCTGAATTGAGGGAAGTATTAAATGTGATAACAGAATTCATAGATAAACTCCCAAAACTATTAAACGAACTAATATCAGCATTATATGCAGCTGACCTAGGAGAGAAACTTGGGAGAAGTGTTGGAGAATACTATAAGAGGTTAAAGGAGAGTGGAGTTCCAGAAGAAGTTGCAATAAAATTAACTGAAATTTATGCAAAAGAAACACAAACACCAATGAAATTATTAAGCGAATTAATAGGTGGACTAAGTGGTAAGAGGGGGATGGATATTGAAGCTATAAAGAAGATCAAGGAGAAGATAGGGAAGGAAGTTAAAGAAGCTGGGGAAGAAGGCTTTTGAAAAAACTCTCCATAAGGAAAAAAATATTGAAAATAACCCTAATATTGGAAATTATACTAATAATTTTCAAATTAGTGATAAATGCTCTAATATTAATACTTGAATTTATGGAATTTAAAGTTAAGATAAGAATCACAAGATACTTTTATGAAAGAGGGATGCGTAGGAATTTAGAGAGGTATGGTATTAGAGGGGATGTTGCCATTAAAATCTCAAAGGAAATCTCACAAAGGGAATACGCTATCATAAAGGATCTCACTACCATGAGGAATTTCATGAAAATCTTTAGAGGGAGCTAACAAATATATAGGCGATTTAATTTAGTATTAGATGAGGAAAACTGTATGTATAGAGGGAAACCAGCAATAATTCAAAATATTGAATCTTGGGTAGACTCACAAAAGAAGTTCCTAGATTATGTTAAGAAGAGTGAAAAGGAACTTGATGGAGCAGATAGACTATCATTAGTCATAGCATCTAGAGCAGCATGCTCACAAATAACAAGAACAATAAAGGGATTTGATGCATGGCTACAAAACCCATTAATAATAGGGTTAATGCCACCAGAAATGCTTAAAGAGATTCAAGAGAAGCTATGGTCAATAATGATGCAATTAACAGAATTCGACGTACAACATACACAGAAATATGGAGATTACCTGAAGAAGGTTATAGAGCAAGGGAAATCCATACCACTAATACCAATGGAGGAAGAGGAGGATAAAGAGCATCAACCAACATACATGAGATAAGTTTAAGTAGAAATCTTAATTTCACCACTAGAAACAGTAATGGTTAATATTTCACCAACCTCAGGCTTAGGTTCAAGTCTATCCCACTCATCTTCAGTAAGCCAAATAGTTAAACGTGGAAGCTGGAAAGGTCCGGAGAAGGGCATAGGCATCATCCTCAAAACCTGCTGCATTATGGGTAAAACATCCTTAGCCAATTCAGACTCTTGAGTGGAATAGAAGACTGGTGGCGGAGACTCCTGCTCCTCAACCAGATCTATCTTGATCATCTTTTCACCATTAGGCACACGAATAATATTCTTACCAGCAACAACAGCTTTAAATTTAACCTCCAAAACATGCACCCCCATAATCCATAAATTTATTGGAGGCCCACTATATAAGTGGTTTGGTAAATCAAAGTTAGAAAAGTTTTAATATTAAATCAATAACTCAACTATGAAAAAGATGGATGTTAGAGGTGCAGTAAATGCCCATGGAGAGAGAGATATTAGAGAAGAGGGAACTTGCACCAAGAATAAGAGAGATAAAGGTTTATGAACCGAGAATTGCATCAAAGATTCATGCTGGACAATTCGTAATAATACGTGTGGATGATGAGGGGGAGAGAATACCGTTAACTGTAGCTGATTGGGATGAGAACCATGGAGTGCTAACCATAGTTTTCCAAGAGGTTGGGGTATCCACATACAAACTTGGGAGATTAAAGGTTGGGGATAAGTTAAAGGATTTATTAGGCCCACTTGGAAACCCATCAGAAATAGAAAATTTTGGGACAGTAATATGTGTTGGTGGAGGTGTAGGGGTACCTGCAATATATCCAATAGCAAGAGAGTTAAAGAAGGCTGGAAACAAAGTTATATCCATAATAGGTGCAAGAAGTAAAGAGCTATTAATATATGAAGATGAAATGAGAATGATAAGTGATGAACTAAAGATTACAACTGATGATGGTTCAAAGGGTAGAAGGGGATTCGTATCAGATGAGTTAAAAGATATTCTCAATAGCGGAATAAAAGTTAATAGAGTTATCACTGTGGGGCCGGCAATAATGATGAAGGTGTGTGCAGAAGTAACAAAACCATACAATATAAAGACCATTGCAAGCTTAAATTCAATAATGGTATGTGGAATGGGGATGTGTGCTGCATGTAGAATTGAGGTTTCAGGTAAAACGAGGTTTACATGTTTTGAGGGACCTGAATTTGATGCACATCAAGTGGATTTCGATCAGCTATTAATGAGGTTAAATGCGTATAAAATGGAGGAGCAAACAGCATTGAAAAGGTATTTAGAAGGTTTGGAGGTGAAGTGATATGCCAATAAAGGGGAGAGTGGAAATGAATAAATTACCAGTGGAAGAGAGAGTGAAGAGTTTTAGTGAAGTAGCCTTAGGGTTAACAGAAGAACAAGCTATAGAAGAAGCTAAAAGATGTCTACAATGCAAAAATTATCCATGCGTTTCAGGATGCCCAGTGGGTGTAGATATACCAAGATTCATAAAGAAGATCGCTGAAAAAAATTTCCTTGAAGCATATAGGATTATAAAGGAGAAAGATGCAATACCAGCCATAACTGGGAGGGTGTGTCCACAGGAAGTTCAATGCGAATCAAAATGCACATTACAAAGGGTTAAGGAGCCAATAGCCATAGGAGCATTGGAAAGATTTGTAGCTGATTGGGCTATAAGGGAGGGAGTGATAAGGGAGGAAATAAGCAGAGCACCACCCAATGGAATAAAAGTTGCCGTGATAGGCTCGGGGCCGGCTGGAATAACTGTGGCAGCAGACCTAGCTAAACTTGGATATGAAGTAACAATGTTTGAAGCACTACATAAACCTGGGGGGGTACTGATTTATGGAATACCTGAATTCAGACTACCGAAAAGGATAGTGGAATACGAGATAGAATACCTAAAGAATATTGGTGTGAACATTATAACAAATACAATTATTGGAAGAACATATACAATAAAGGACTTATTCCAAGATGGATTTAGAGCAATATTCATTGGAACTGGAGCTGGAATGCCAAAATTCCTAAACATACCAGGGGAAAACTTGGTAAACATATATACAGCCAATGAATTCCTAACTAGAACAAATCTGATGAAGGCATATTTATTCCCAAAATATGATACACCAATAAAGGTTGGAAATAAAGTGGGCGTGATAGGTGGAGGAAATGTGGCTATGGATGCAGCTAGAACATCTATAAGATTAGGTGCAAAGGAGGTATACATAATTTATAGGAGAACTGAAGAGGAAATGCCTGCAAGGAGAGATGAAGTTATAAATGCAAAGGAGGAAGGTGTAAAACTGCAATTACTAACACAGCCCATAAGATTTGTGGGTGATAGAGATAAGAGGTTAACTGGAATAGAATGTTTAAGAATGAGGTTGGGTGAACCGGACTCCAGTGGCAGGAGGAGGCCTATACCAATAGAGGGATCAGAATTCATATTTGAATTGGATTCAGCCATAGTGGCTATAGGATGCCATCCAAACCCCCTAATAGCGAAAACAACACCAGAAATAAAGGTTAATGATGAAGGATGCATAATTGTAGACAAATATTGTAGAGCAAGTATGAGGAGTGTTTATGCCGCTGGAGACATAATACTTGGAGAAGCAACAGTAATAGAAGCTATGGGAACTGGGAGAACAGCATCCACAACAATGCATCAAGATATAAAAAGTGGGAAAATATAAAATTATATTTTTATTTATGGTTTTATACTTAGAATCTCTTCTTCAGATGGTGGAGGTCTAA
>JAWBOZ010000032.1:0-8241 GCA_038825625.1 Methanomethylicia archaeon
AAATTTACCTTAAATCTTAATCAATTTTTACAATTTTAGAAACCTTTAAAATTTAAACTAAATTATTCTTAACGGTGTTTTTAAATGGTTTTAGCGAGGATTATTGGCACGAGGAATGCAGGTCCCTTTTTAAATATTGGTATGGAAATTTTGAAGAAGGGTGGATCGGCTATTGATGCTGTTGAAGCTACCGTTAATGCTGTGGAAGATAATCCCTTGGAGTATACTGTTGGGTATGGTGGTATCCCCAATCTTCTAGGTGAAGTTGAACTTGATGCTTCCATTATGGATGGAAAAACTTTAAGAGCTGGTGCTGTTGCAGGTATAAAACACTTTAAAAATCCAATTTCCATTGCTAGGAAGATTATGGAATTAACGCCACATGTTCTCTTAATAGGTGAAGGAGCTGAACTTTTCGCTGAAGCCATAGGCTTTAAGAAATGCGAATTGTTAACTGAAAATTCTAGAAAGATCTATGAAGCTTTTCTCAAAGATACCATAGATAAACTTGAGGGGATATTTGAAGATGAAGAAACTAAAATCCACTTGTACCGATATGTTAAAGACTTTAATTTAAGGGATTGGTATGAAAAGTTGCATGTGAAACATGAAGGTACAACGAATGTTATTGCCATGGATTCTAATGGAAATATATGCGTTGGAGTTTCAACTAGTGGAACACCATTAAAACTTCCCGGTAGAGTTGGAGATTCAGCTATCATTGGAGCTGGAAATTATGCTGACAATAATTATGGTGGAGCTGCATGCACTGGAAGGGGAGAATTAACCATAAGATGCTCCACCGCCAAGAACATAATATACTTCCTCAAAGAAGGATTGAATGTAAAAGAAGCATGTGCAAACGCTATAAAAGATATAAACAAATTAAATGAGAGGGGAGGGATAAACTGTATAGCCATGGACAAAAATGGAAATACATGGGCTGCATCGAATAGGAGAGTACCAATATACTACTATATGGATATCCACATGAACAAACCAGAAAGAAAAGAAGGATCCCTAATAACACAATAATACACAAATTTTTATACACCAAACTTATGCATCAAAAGTTTTAAATGTAAAACTTAAATAATATATATTTTTGGAGGTGATTAAACACCTAACCAAATAAATAATTAAATGATATAATATCCCCATACAAAAAACTTAAAAACCCCACACATTTTAAATCCATAGAAAATGCAAAACCTTTCTAATTTTTGGAGGGGGGCAACGACCCATAAACTATCTTCAACATTTTAACAATTTTTCATCAATACAGATCGACATTAAACCAGTAATATAATAGGAACTTCCAAAATTTCAAAAAACCTTTTGTGAAAGGCAGTTTTTAAAGGCTCCTCAGCCATCCATTAACTCGTGTACATTATAATTTTCATTGTATTAATTGATTTAAAGTCGCCCCAAACCTCCAAAATACACCATTTTTAATATCGTCTCACTTTTTAGAGGGCATTAAACTACATTAAGAGCCATCTCCACAATGGTGTGAATTTAATAATCTTATCATTATATTTAATTTCTTCATCATAATTCCATGTAATCACCATGAGATCGTTGCATTTAATTTTTTGGGATACATTTATAAGAGAAGTTACCTTTCTCTTTTCTACTTCATCTCTTCCAGAAGCATAAGTTACTTGGATCAATTGTTTTATTCCTAACCCCTCCTTTAATACAAAATCCACCTCCCTTTGTTGAGAATCCCTCCAATAATAGATTTCCATTAAAGGTTTTCTATTAGTTAATCTTAAAAGCTCTAGGAAAACTGTATTCTCCATTAATTTCCCCAAATCTTCAGAAAATCTTGCTACTCTTGATAATCCAGTATCACATAAATATATCTTTTTAGGCCAACTCTCTCTAACATAAACTCTAGGCGAATATCTATTTACAAAGAATATGGCTATTGAATCTTGAAATTTATCAACATAATCGTAAAGAGTGTTCTTCCCAAATCTCCTAAATTCACTTGAGCTCAAAACCCTATGTACACTAAATTCATTTGAGAAATTCTGTAGAAAGAAGTTTAATAGGAATCTTGTAAGACTTATGTTCCTAAGTTTATGTCTCTCCACAATATCCTTAAAAAGGATCATTTCAGAATACTCTTTAAGAATTCTATCCCTCTCAGAAACTTCAAATACAACCTCAGGAAATCCACCATACTCTAAATACTCCCTCAAAAAATTCCTCATTTTTGCGTTTTCATCCATAGTTAAAGGTTCATGAAATAAAATTCCCCTAGCCCTAAGAAACTCCCTAAAACTAAATGGTAATAAGATATAGGGGAATGTTCTCCCCCTCAATTGCGTTGCAATCTCCTTACTCAAAAGTTTAGATGATGAACCAGTAACAAAAATATTATAAATCTGTTGATCAAGAAGCTCTCTCAAAGCATATTCCCAACCATCCACATTCTGAACTTCATCAAAAAATATATTGTGCGGAACTTTACCACTCAATTCAACATATATCCTAATAACATCTCTAATCTCCCTAAATTCTACATCCATAAGTCTAGTATCCTCAAAATTCAAATATAATGAATCTTCCCTATCACTAGACATCAATTGATAAAAATAATATGTTTTACCAGCCCTTCTAGGACCTATAATCGAAATAATTCTATCTCTCTTCCCCGCAACTTTAAGTTCTCTTTCAACACCACCTACAACATACTTCTTCATCCATTCTAAAATATAATCCCTAACCAAATACTGCTTCATATATGTATATCTATAGAGAAAATTTATTTAAATTTTTTCTCAACTATAGAGAAAATTTTAATCTAGATAATTCCCACCAAGTATGGCAATTATAATAATTGCAATAAATTTATAATTATAACTGTGATTAGTATAATTATGATTAGTATAATTAGATTTAGTGATCTCGATAGATGGAGAAATGTAGGTAGATGGGTTCTTGTTTATGGTAGGAGAAAGACTGGGAAAAGTTATTTCATTAGGAATAGTGTGAAATGGGATTGGTATTATTTTGTTGGAAGGAGTGGTGATATATTCATTGATGATGAAAAAATAAATTATGAAACCTTTAGAAGAGAAGTTCTTCAAAGATTGGAAAATGGGGAAATTGAAGTTATTGATGAAGTGCAAAGACTTCCAAGTGAATTCTTTGATTTACTCCATAAAATTGGGGTGAAAGGTAATTTTAATATTAATTTCATCAACCCTCTGGCTTACAAGAGATCTCTTAGAAAGTAGATCTCCATTGCTAGGTTTATTCTCAGAATTTCAAATGAATCTCATAGATGAAAGAGACATCATATTAAACCTACAAAACTATATTAAAGATCCAAAGAAACTCATAGAATATGCAGTATTCCTTAGAGAACCATGGCTGATTCCAATATGGGAACAATCAGAAGATATATTCAATGTAATACCCTTCAATGTAAAGATCACAATACCAGCCCTCATTGGAGAAATATTCATAGAAGAAGAAAGAGAATACTCCCGCATTTACGATGCAATACTAAAAGCCATAGCCAATGGAAAACAAATATCAACAGAAATAGCATCACACCTACACTCACTTAAACTCATACCAAAGGATGATCCAAGCATGATACAACCATTCCTAAAAATACTACAAAACATGGGTTTAATAGAAAAGATAAAAATTTATGATAAAAACAAATACTACTATAGACATTCATCTCCATTAATAGACTATTACTATTACCTAGATGCAAAATATGGAATAAGCGAAAGAGAAATCCAAACAACACAAGCAAGAAAAACATTAGAAACAAAACTGCCAAGATATATTGAACAATTCATAATGAATCTAACATCAAAAACCCCAGGACTATGGCCAGAGAAAATAGTAAATAAAAGTTATGAAATAGACATAGCACTACTAGACTACAAAAAACTAAAAGCAATAATAGAAGTTAAATGGAAAAAGGAAATAACCAGTGAAACCATTAGAGAAGTAGAGGAGAAAGTGGAGAAATACGATTGTAGAAAAATACTCGTAATACCAAATGAAGAAGAACTCCCACAACAACCAAAGAAAATAGAAGTATGGGACGCAAAGAAAATACTAGGAATCATACAATCCAAACAGAAAACATAATTCTAATGGCAATATCTACCAACATCTCTTTCACCTAAACTTTTCCATTAATTTTAATGAACATAACATTTACAGTTCTCTTATATCCACATTTATTACATTTCCATCTAGCTGGTGTATCCGCATTTCTTACACCCTTCTACACTTCAGCAAATCCTCTAAGAGTTTCAAGTGCCAATTTTCATCACTTTTTCATACCATGCATATATTATCCCATCGTTTCTCGTCACTATTTGAATCCTCTTGTAATTCCCAAAAAGTTTCTTTTGGAGCTGGCACTATCTCTTCATCAAATATAACCTAACTCTCTAGCATAGTTATATAGAAATTCAGCTAAATCAACCTCACTAATATAAACATCAAGTTTATTAATAGTGAAATAAAATTTAAAAAGACATTAATTATCTAAATTAGAGGGTTAAATTATATGTCTAAAACTATTGTCAATATTATTTCTAAGATGAGGGAGCTAAGGGAGCATTATGGTGATGATGTTGTTTGTAATGATGAGTATATAGGTTTAAAGAATTCTCTCTCAAAATTCCTTTGTAATGAATCGGGGAAGATGTTTAGCATTATAGGTGAAACGTGGAATCCCATTACTGGATGTCTACATTACTGTTGTTATTGTTGGGCTAGATTTCTAGCAACGAGTAGACTAAAGAGTAATTCTAAGAAGTGTTACCATGATTTTAAACCATATTTTCATGAAGATGAGTTGAAAAGGACTTTTAGGAAGGGCATCGTCTTCGTGGTTGATATGGGTGACATTTTCAGTCCCAAGGTTAAAGATGAGTGGATACGTGAAGTAATAAGACATATAGCTAAATTCCCCAATACATACTTCCTGTTTTTAACGAAAAATCCATCGAGATATTTTGACTTCATTGATGAAATACCTAGAAATGCCATTCTTGGAGCTACAATTGAAACCAATGATGATAGCTTATACGCTAAAGAGAAGATTTCGGCAGCCCCCCTCCCAAGCCCCCGCTATGAAGCCATGAAAAATTTGAAATGGCATTTAAAGTTTATCTCAATAGAACCCATAATAGACTTTGATATAGACATATTTACAAAGTGGATTAAAGACATAAACCCATTCTTAATCTACATAGGATACGACAACTATAAATGGAGATTACCTGAACCACCACTGCAAAAAACAAATAACTTAATAGAAGAAACAAGTAAATTCACCTGTGTAATAAACAAGACGATAAGAAAAGCTTGGAATGAAGATATTGAAACAAACAATTCTTTGAATGTCTCTATAGAAAAATATGGATCTAGTAATTATGAAAGATTTAAAAAGTATTTGTATATTATGCATAAGAGTTCGTTAGATATTGTAAATGGGCTCAATAAAAATTATAAAAAGTTTATCTTTGAAAAGTTCTTTAAGAACTTTTATCGTACGGAGCATGAGCATTATTGGACTTTAAAAAAATTGTTTAGCTTAGCTATGTATATTCCTATGTTTCTACAAAGAGGTATGAGCGCAAGTAACAAGGGAGGCTATGATGGCCTCATAGATTTTGAGACACATGCAGGCCCCGGCTTAGCAAAAGTGGGTGTAAAAAGAGATGAAATAGTCCTTGGAGCGCCTCTTCTTGCTTTAAAATGGCCCAAAATCATTAGTGAACAATTAAAAACTTTTAAAAAAGTTTCTAAAGGATTTGACAAAATGTTTTTCATTGAAAGAGATAATGATACCTATGAAATTTTAAAGAGAGTAGTTAAAGTTATTGGAGATGAAAGTGTAAAAGTTTTACATGGAGATTCCAATGATCTCCTCAAAAAGGTGAAGGAAGAAGTAAATGGTTTATATAAAACTCCTTTAATTTTAATGTTTATTGATCCATTTGGTGAACTCAATAATCAATTGTTGCATAAAAATCTTTTTGATTTTGTAAAAGATTTTCAAGTTGATATAATATTCACAATTAATGCACGCAGCTTAGCTCGTGGTTTAGAAGGTAAAAAACAAAATAGTTCAGATTTAGAGAAGACAATAAATGATTTGTGGGGCGATTTATTTTTAGCTCCAAGAGCTGACTTATTGAGTGAAGTTTTTAAGTGTATGTATGATCAGTCATATAACATTAATGAAAAGAGTATCCTTGATGCTTATATATGCAGATTTAGGGTGGATGGATATAAATTCGTTGAGACTGCACCTGTAGAGTTTAAATCTGGTGGAACAATCTATCATTTACTTTTTGCATCTAAAAGTAAAGGTTCATATAAGTGGATGAATAATTACATAAATTATCTTAGGACAAGAGCTCCTAAATATTATAATGTACTAAAGAACCTATGGCTTCAAACAACTCGCCAAATAGACGATCTTTCCAAATATATTCCAAGAAGTTAATTTAAATTTCAATGCTGAATCCATAAAGATAATCGAAATAATATGTAGTCCTTTTTAAAGGACTGAGTTTTGTGATATTTGTGGACGTTCTTACGGTAAATTTTGAATTTTTTATACGGCTTTATATATGTATACAGTTAATTTATATTATGGAATTGGTGAAATTAGCATGTTGTCTCCAAGTGAAGTGGTATTGTTTGTAATTTATTGTTCTAATGGCGTGATTTCTGGTATTACGAGGCTGCAGAAAATTATCTTCTTATTACAGCGGGAGATGGGTCTTGGAAACTTTATCTTTAAACCTTATCAGTTTGGGCCTTTTTCAATGGAGGTTAAATATGTTGTGCAATCATTGGAAAATCAAGGCTTCTTAAAGGTTGAGGAGGGAAGTGAATTCAGCCCTCTACAGGAGCATCCAATCAAAATCATACGTTTAACTAGTCAAGGGCTATGTGAAGCTGAAAAAATAATGGGAAAACTAGATGAAAAAACGTTTTTAAAAGCTCAAATCCTAGTCAGATATCTCAACAGAGTTCCACTCACATACCTCATCGCATATATATGCTAAACACCCTGAATACACCACTTTAAGTGAAATAAAGGAGATTGCCAGAAAATGGAGGGAACTTTATGAACTTAAATCTAGAATATTTCTTAGATGATCAAATTAAAAAATTGTTAGAAATTGTAGAGGGTGGATGTAGAAAGTTTGAAGAAGAAACCAACACTGACGTTATATTGCTTCTCATGAGTCCTGATTGGGCAACTATTGATAGAGATGTGGTTGATGATTTATGGATGCATCTGAAAAAACGAACTTTTTCAAAAGATGGAATAAGTGTTATACTCCATAGCACAGGTGGAGATGCTGATGCTGCCTATCATTTAAGCATAATTTTTTGATTCAAGGGCTAAAGGAAAGAAATTAAAGTTCGTAATTCCTAGAATGGCTAAAAGTGCTGCGACTATTTTAGCATGCTCCGTTGACTCAATTATAATGATTGAAATTTCTGAACTTGGACCTGTAGATCCACAAATACAAACACGTACCGGAAGATGGATATCTGTAACAACAGTTAGAGATTCATTATATGAAGTATTTGCAATGCTTAAAAAAGAACTAATTTAAGTAGCGTATGTATGGATGCATTGTTTAGAACACTACCAATAACTGAAGTAGGACGATTTGGAAAACTTAATGAATACATAAATGATCTACTCTTTCGATCTTTACATAGGCAAATAAAATCTGGGAAATTAACGGAAGAAGCTGCAAAAAATATATGTGAAAAGCTCACAGGAGGTTATAAATATCATGATATGCCAATAACAAAAGATGAAGCTAGGAACATGGGTCTAAATGTTGAAGATTTACCAGAAAATATTAAAGAAATTTTGATGGAAGAAATATATAATTAATTTAAAACAATAACAAAAACTATGGGAGAAGTTATTGCCCCAATTCTCTCAAATATCCCATTCCCCATATTTATATCAAAGAAAATTGAGACAAAGTTTGGACTAATATACATACCACCGATGGATCTTATGAAGGGCTTTAAAGGCGATTTAACGCAAAAGCAAAGTAACTTCTTACAATTCCATATATAAACATGTAAACAATTCTCTTTTAATTTCCCATACTCTAATTATTGATAATCATGTTTATAGACATTATAATTATTACAATTTCTTAAACTTGATTATTATTGCAATTATCTTCGCCAGCTGTAAAT
>JAWBOZ010000033.1:0-8145 GCA_038825625.1 Methanomethylicia archaeon
GATATGGGTGGTATTAGACATGAAATGCCCATAACCTTTACCGGTATGCTTATTGGAGCTTTATCTCTTTCAGGCATTCCTCCACTTAGTGGTTTTTGGAGTAAGGAGGCTGTATTTACAGCGTGCCTCGTTTCTGGGCAGTATATGCTTTTAGCTTTTGCCGCTATAACTGCGGCAATAACATTCTTCTACAGTTTAAGAATGATTGCAGTCACATTCCTAGGTGAGAAGAGTGAGCATTTGGAGGAGTTGGAGCATGAGGGGCATCATGTACATGAGGTTTCAAAGGTTATGTGGGTTCCATATACAATTTTAGCTTTATTCACTGTGGTTTTGGGTTTTGTAGGTCCCTTTGTTGAGGAGTATCTGCATGAATTTCTAGAACCTTCAATGCATTTAATTCATCATGAAATCATGGTTTCCAGCGTTTTGTATGGTGTTGAAGCTGGATACTCCGGTATACCCACACAAATTATAACCATGTCCATAACGTTATGTATGCTTGCTTTGGGCGGTTTTCCAGCGTATATACTTTATATTTCACGTAAAGTTAGTCCGGAGGGTTTTGTGGAGCGTTATGGGTTGAAGGGTTTATATAATTTCCTTTGGAATAGATGGTATATTAATCCAACATATTATGGGGTCTTTGTTTATCCATTGATTCATGGTAGTGGCATTGTTTTTAGGGGGTTGGAGAAGGCTGTTATTGATAGGTTTAACTATGTTTTAGCCGGTTTTGTTACAAGGTTCAGTGATGTTGCTTATAAGTATTTTGAAAAGCCTATTCTTGATGGTTTAAACTATTTTATCGCTAAAGTTTTTATGGCTTTTTCACAGGTGTTTAGGAGGGTTCAAACGGGGGTTTCATCTTTTAACATTATGGGTATAAGTTTGGGAATAATAATTTTAATATTGTTGGTCTTATTCAATGTTTTTGGATAATTTTTCACTTAATTTTGGAGTTTTAATTGAGGAGAGGCTGGCTTGAGGATTAGGGTTAGGGGGATCTATTCCACAGCTCTTTCTAAGATCTTTATTGATGAAGGTAACACTATTGTTCAACCTTCTGAGGTTATTAAAAGGAGATTTGGAATTGGTGATGATATGGATTTCATGCCTTATGATGTTGATATCTTTGACCGTAAAAATAAGATGGGCATATATGTTTTGGCATCAAGGGGAGATATTGAAGCCATTAGAAACATTATTCATAAGTATTTGTTTGATGCTGTAGTTAGGCTTGCACCATATAGTGTTAGTGGAGTATATAAGGGTGTGGTTGAAGCTGTGGATAAGTTTAGGAGGGTTGCCTATGTTTCTATTAAACCAAAAGTTTTTGGGATTCTACATTTATATAAGGGTTTCCTCCCATCCATTGGAAGCGAAATTCTAGTTCAAGTGGATAAGCGTATATTAGGTTTGAAGATGCCTCATTTAACAACACGCATAGGTTTAGCTGGGAAATATATTGTTCTATTTAAGGGTTATGGTTTGAAGTTGAGTAGAAAGTTGGGAGAGAAGGTTTCAAAGGAGGATATTATTAAAGTTTGTGGTGACATTCTACCTAAAGGGTTCGGAATAATTTTTAGGTCTTCATTTAAAAGTGCTTCTAAAGATGATATCTCCAATGAAATATCCAATTTATTAGTTGAGTATGATAGGTTGATGGAGCTTTATAGGAATTCACCTCCTAGAAGTCTGCTTATTGAGGGTAAATCTTTATTGAATGTTGAGTTTCCATCAATTTCAAAGAAGACTTTAGACACCATTAGAAGTTCCGTTACTCCCACAATAAATCTACATCATTACTTTAAGATATTGGGTGGTGAGTATTCTAGGATGGTGGATGAAGCTGAATCCATCGTTACTAAAGGTTTAGCTGCCAATAGCATTTTAGATGATTTAAACTGTTTGAAGAACACTTTTATGAATAGGGTGAACCTCTTAGAGCATGTTAAATTGAATGGTAAGGTTATCTTTCTTAGGAATATTGAATCCATAGAATTCCATGGTGATAAACTAGTTATTGTTAGGAGGGTTAAGAAGCCTGGGGTATATGACGGTTTAAATGTTGATAAAAATGTTGGGGATAAGATTGTTATGGATATTGGCTTGAACGATTGGTACTATATCTCTAGATATTACTCTCTTGATAACAAATTTCTAGGTGCATATATAAACATTAATACTCCAATAGAGGTTTATGGTGATAGATTGAGGTATGTGGATTTGGATGTTGATATATGCATTAAACCTAATGGTGAGATTAGAGTTTTAGATATGGATTTATTGGAGAAGGCCTTAAGATTGAATGTGATTTCTGAAGGATTGTTCAAATTTGTTCATGGATTGGTGGAGGAAATTAAATCTAAGGTTTTAATGTGAATTTAAATGTGCAGTAATCATTAAATTAAATCATAAAGGTTTTATATTTATAATAAAATATTTTTCAATGTATCTTAATGGGTTGGAGTGTGATGTGGATGTCTGCTGAAGCTTTAGTTTTCTCACTTATTTGGGTTCCATTATGCTTTCTACCAATAACATATTTTGGTGGTAGGAGTATTGGCAGTAAATGTGGTTGGATTGCATTTGCACCATTAGCATACACATTTATAGCTTCCCTAATCCTTTTATCCATGGTTTCAAGTGGAGGCCCAATATACTTCATTATACCCTTAGCTCCATCGGTAGGTTTGAATTTCAGCTTCCTAGTTGATGGTTTAAGCCTGCCAATAATATTTACAATAACACTTCTCTGTATGGTGGTTTCCATATACTCCATACCATATATGGAGCATCATATTGGTGAAGATAAAGCTCAACATGCAGCATACTATACACTGTATCTGCTTTACGCATTAGGTATGGTTGGAACAGCATTATCCACAAATCTTATTCAATTCTACTTCTTCTGGGAGCTTATGCTATTACCATCATGGGCATTAATAAATATTTGGGGTTATGGTGAAAGGGAGAAGATAGCGTTAAAATACTTTATTTATACCCATGTGGGTGCATTGGCATTATTGGCTGGAATATTAAGCTTATACTCCATATTTGGAACATTTGAACTCAAATTAATATTATCCATAAGCAAATTTGTACATGTTGAAGAGACTTTTAGATGGATTATTCTGGCATTATTCTTTGGTTTCGCTGTTAAGATGGCTATAGTTCCACTACATACATGGCTTCCAGATGCACATGCTGAAGCTCCAACACCAATAAGTGCTCTATTATCTCCAGCAATGATTGGGCTTGGTGGATATGCCACTGTTAGAATAATATACTCAGCTTTCCCAGAGGTTTGGGGTTGGTTTAGCTTCTATCTTAGTATTCTAGCTTTAATAACCATGGTTTATGCTGGAATAATGGCTCTTGCTCAAGATGATATTAAGAGGCTTCTAGCATATTCCAGTGCTTCTCAAATGGGTTATATTTTGATGGGTTTGGCAAGCGCCGACCCCATGGGTGTTGGTGGTGCAATGTACCATTATGTTAGTCATGGAACCTGTAAAGCAATCCTCTTCATGGTTGCAGGTGCGATAATGCTTGAATCTCATGGTTTGAGAAGCATTTCAAAGCTTGGTGGATTGGCTAAGAAGATGCCCTTAACAGCTGTAATGGCTTTGATAGGTTTCTTGGGGATTGCAGGTACACCCCCACTTAACGGTTTTCAAAGTGAATGGTTAATATTCACTGGAGCTTTCCATGGAGCCATGGAATCAAATAATATTCCAAGGTTAATTGTTGTTGCTCTTGGACTTATTGGTAGTGTTTTGACTGCTGGTTATGCTTTATGGACTATTAGGAGGGTCTTCTTCGGCCCATTACGTGAAGGTTTAGATGAGGTTCATGAACCATCAATATATGTTTTGGCGCCAATGATGGTTTTAGCCTTCTTTACAGTGATCCTAGGCATTTATCCAAGAATTTTAATGGATTTATTATCATCATTTCTAAGTTAAATTTAACTTTATATTTTCAATTTTAAGTTTATCTATTTCAACTCCTGCATCATATAGATTTTTCAGGGTGTGTGTTGTTATTATTCCATCCATGACGCCTACACTCTTAAATATTGCTTTCCACTTTAAAACGCTGTGTTTACTTCTACTCTTATATGTTATTTGACGTACATCCCTTGCTCTAACTATATCCACAACTTCTCCACTCTGTATCTCAAAACTTCCCACAACCTCTTTCTCATAAGCATGTATCCATATTCTACCCGCTATTTCAGGGTATAGATTTCTCTGGTTGAAATGTTTCTCCAATAATGGCACTTCACTTCTAGCTACTGATATCAGTATGAACTTTTTAAATTCACTTAATTTAACCTTCCCCTCAACCTTAAATAGTGTTTCATTCTTTAATCTTCCAATGTTCCTTTCTGAAAGACATTTATCACATATACCTTTCTCTGATGGTCTCCCACAATATATACAGTTTCCCTCAAACAACATTCATAACCTCTAAATTCAATTATAACTCATTAGACCTATTAACATAACTCTTTGTATACTTTTTAGGTTTTAATCTTTCGATTATATAGTTGAATGCTGATTCAGGGTTTGTTTTTCCACATGTAAACACATCTACTGTGGCATAGGTTAAGCTTGGCCATGCATGTATTGATATATGTGATTCGAGAACTACCCCTATAACCGCGTTATAATCCCCTATACTATACGTTTCAACGGTAACTAATTTTGCTCTAGCTATTTTTGCAGCTTCAATAACTATTTCCTTAAGTAGATTAACATCTGCTAAAATACTACTTTCACATCCGTAAAGACTTCCATAAACATGTTTCCCAACAGCCTTTATCTCACCCATCTGAATTTGTGTCTCCATTTTACTTTTCTCTACATATTCAAATATAAATTTAAATTTTTCTATAGCTTTATTTCACGTTTTATTCGTAGATTGCCGTTTAAATGTAGTTTTATAATGTATTTTCACTAATTTTTAGATTTAAACAACTATTTGCTTTTTTAAAATAAAAATATTATTTATACATCAGTATCTTTTGAAAAAATGCTTTAAATTTATTTTAAATTTTAAGGTTCCCTCCACTTCCCGTTTAGTTGAAATATTTCTTCTACATAATAATAA
This sequence comes from Methanomethylicia archaeon, assembly GCA_038825625.1. Lineage (GTDB taxonomy): Archaea > Thermoproteota > Methanomethylicia > Culexarchaeales > Culexarchaeaceae > JAWBOZ01. Next base: position 5,122 of record JAWBOZ010000033.1, read on the forward strand.
ATTGTATGTATTGTGGGAGATTGTTTGGTACTTCTGGTGTTAGAGGTGAGTTAAATAATTTTTTAACTCCTGAGTTAGCTGTAAAACTTTCAGAAGCTTTTTCACTCTTCTTAGGTGGTTCTGGTAGGGTTGCTTTAGGTTTTGATCCCCGTTCTTCATCAAAGGTTTTGGTGGAGGCATGTTTGTCTGGGGCTATGTTTTATGGTTTAGATGTTTTATATGCTGGTTTAATTCCCACACCAGTATTGTTGCATTTGGTTAAAGTTTTTGATCTTGATGGAGCCATAATGGTATCTGCAAGTCACACCCCACCAAACTATTGTGGTATATTATTCTTTAAAGGTGATTCTGGGGAGCTTTCACCAATGGATTCCATGAGAATTGAAGAATATGTTTCCCTCCTTCCCCCACCCACAGGTAAATTTGGTTCCATTGAAATTTTGAATGATGTTGGTGATATATATGTGGATTCGGTGCTGAAGGATTTTAATGTTAGAAATCTATGTGGATTGGATCTGAAGATTGCTATTGATATTGGTAATAGTCCATATGCTCCATACTTTGGTATGCTTTGCGAATATTTGGGAATTGATTTTATTGCAATAAATTCTCATCCCGACGGTCTATTCCCAGGTAGGGGTGCTGATGTTAAGCCAGCGGATCTGATTCATCTATCCAATCTGGTTAAGGATGGTGTTGTGGATTTTGGTTTTGGTGTTGATGGTGATGGTGATAGATGCATATTTGTGGATGAAAATGGCAATATTCTTATGGGGGATGTTGTTGGTGCATTATTTGCCAGGGAAGCTTTATTGAGTTCCAGTGGGAATATTGTTTGCCCCATAAATACATCAAACATCATACATCATATTTCAAATAGATTTGGTGGGAAAATTATTTTCACCAGGATAGGGCCTCCAGAAATTGTTGAATCCATTAGGATGAATCCACCCACAATATTTGCTTTTGAAGAGTCCGGGAAATATATTTGGCCTAGAAATATACTGTATGGAGATCCTGGTTACGCCCTCATTAAAATGCTTGAAATAATAAATAAGTATGGTTCAATATCAAAGGTTATCTTAGATTTCCCAAAATACTCTCAACTCAAAATTGCAATTCCATGTATTGATGATTATAAGGGTAGAGTTCTATCCATTCTTAAAGATAGGGTTGAAGAGATCTTTTCACCGAAAGAGATAATATGTTTAGATGGTTTGAAACTTATTCTAGATGATGATAGCTGGATCCTCTTCAGACCTTCAGGAACTGAAGCTGTATTCAGGGTTTTTGTGGAGAGCTTAGATGAGAATAAAGCTCTAAAAATTTTGGATATTGGGGGGAGACTTGTTAAAGATGTTATTACACAGTTATCTAAATAGGTCTTTATCCTCTGGATATAGCAGATTCTTTATGGTGTCCTCTCCCTTTGGATACTTGTAGCCTCTAATTATAACCACTGGTATTCTATCGCTTTTATTCATTGCCAATTCCGCTGCAGCTGCAAGTTCATCCACTATTGCCATTTGTGTTACTCTAAGTGTATAGCCATATATGTCTTGCTGTCCCCTATAATCCCTTATAACACTTATTCCAGCTACTCCTATGGCGAAGTTTACATGACCCCTCCTCCAAGCCCTTCCAAAGGTGTCTGAAATTATTATGGCAACATCTATATTCTTCAATTCCCTTATTCTATCCCTTATCCTCCTTGCTGATTGATCTGGGTCTTCTGGCAGCAATGCCACAACTTCTTCTCCACTAGCTACATTGGATTTATCTATACCTGCATTGGCGCATATAAATCCATGTTTTGTTTCCATTATCAGATGTCCATTCCTCATCCTAACTATCTTATTGCTTTCCCTCAAAATTAATTCCACAAGTTCCGGGGTTTTGTTTGTGAGTTCCGACACTCTCTTTGCGAAGGGTGATGGTTGAACTTCACTTAATTTTACAATTCTCCCCTCAGCCTTAGCTACGATTTTGCTTGCAACAACTATTATGTCATCAGATTCTAATCCTACACCTTGTTTATCAGCTTTTTCACAAATAATCTCTGCAATATCGTCGCCAGCTTTTATGTCAGGTATACTCTTCAAACCAATTATCCTTATTTCTTCATTCATATTTAGTCCTCCATAATATTATGGTTATTATCCCACACCATAATAATACAGTTAATGTTATGGAGAACATAGCTATAAAGATTCCTATTTCTGCAATTATTGATGCAATTCCCATATTTCCTGAATTTATTAGGTTTATGGCTGAATCCAATAATATGTTGGCTATCCATGCGAATGGTTGTGCAAACCTCTTTCTTGAGAGTAAATATTTTGCCTCAATTATATCGTTATATAGTTTTGATTCTCCTGAAATTTTAAATCCCCATTCAATGAATTTTATTGTTAAATCCCTTCCTGAAGCTTTATTAATGTATTGCAGTATTGTATCTGTATCACTTACAGTTTTCCCAGATAATTCTTTAAATAGTTTTTGTAGGAATGTTATTCCACCATTATCTTCCACTAATCCCTTAACCACCATGTATGATGCTGAATAATAATTCAATATGTTTGGTGGTGTTTGTAGGGGATTCCACCATTGTATAAACCCATAATTTTCATTAAGTGTTTTTGCTATGGTTTCCAGTGTTTGCTTTCTTGATGACGCCCCCTCCCAACCCATGTCCATGGTTATTTTTATGCTTAAATATTCCGCTAATCCCTCATGTAACCATAGTAGGTTTGGCGATATCCCTGTCATCCAAGCGAAGTGGTGTATTAGTTCATGTAATGCTATTTGCTCCCAGAATCCTTGAGCCGTTCTAATGTATAGTAGGTTTAGGTATATGTCTCCCAAATGGGTTCCATTGAATGGTATGTATCCTCCCGTTCCCAAATCACTAAGTTTTGGTGCGAAGAATTTTATCCTTATATTTGTTAAACTCTTTTGAAATATATTTGTTAAATTATTGTATAACAGATTGTATGTTTTTATGAGGTTTTCCGCTACTTCTCT